>DATEMW010000051.1:0-2776 GCA_035275385.1 Candidatus Methylomirabilota bacterium
CCGAACCAGCCGTCGAGCCACGCCATCTTGAGCCCAACGAAGACCAGCACCGCGGCGAGACCGTAGCGGAGCAGATGGAACCGCTCGATGGCGCCGCCCAGCATGAAGTACATCGAGCGCAGGCCGAGGATCGCGAAGACGTTCGACGTGAACACCACGAACGGCTCTCGCGTGAGCGCGAAGATCGCCGGCACGGAGTCGATGGCGAAGACGATGTCGGTGGCCTCCAGGCAGACCAGCGCGACGGCCAGCGGCGTCATCCAGAGCCGTCCGGACTTCCGCACGATGAAGCGCTGGCCGTGGAATTCCGGCGTCACCGGGACGAGGCGCCGGAGTATCCGGATCAGGATGTTGCGGTCGGGCGCCGCGCTCGATTCCGACGTCAGCGCCATCTTGACGCCGGTGATCACGAGGAATACACCGAAGATCAGCACGATCCAGTGGAACTGCATCAGCACCGACCCGAGCGCCACGAAGACGGCGCGGAACAGCAACGCCCCGAGGATGCCGTAGAAGAGGACGCGGTGCTGGTCGTGCGGCGGCACCGCGAAGTACCCGAGCACCAGCACGAAGACGAAGATGTTGTCGACCGAGAGCGAGTACTCGACGAGATAGCCGGCGAGGAACTCGAGCGCCACCTGCGAGGCGGCGGCCCGCGGATCGAAGCCGGGAACCGCGGTGAGGCGCGGATCGAGCGGAAATCTCCACAGCCCGTACAGGTAGAGCGCGGCGTTGAACAGGAGCGCCAGGGTCACCCAGACGGCGCACCACGCCGCCGCTTCACGAAAGCCCACCTGGTGGGCCCGGCGGTGAAAGACGCCGAGGTCGAGCGCCAGCAGCCCGAGGACGGCCGCGACGAATCCGGCATAGAGCCACCAGTACTCCCCGAGCGGAAAGAGAAGCGGCATGGCGGTCACTCGGCGGGGTGGGCCGTGGCCCACCGGAGTCTCGACGCGACGGCCCAGCGCAAGCCGAGCCGTCTTCCTCTCGAGCGCGGCGGCGTCGCCGCCGGTATGGCCAGCACCGCGCAACCGACCTCGCGAAGAACCAGCGGCGCCACGACCGGCGGCTCGGCGACGACGACCACGTCCGCTCCCCAGCCGGTGGCGTATTCGGCGATCGCTTCGGCCCGGCCGCTTGCCGACGCCCGATCGCGCACGACGTCGATCGGACGCGACCACGTGCTCACGACGCGGTCGACCACCTGCTGCACCCGCTGCTCCTCGGCGTCGATCCACGGGGCGCGAGCCGCGGCATAGAGCCGGCGAGCCGCCGGGATCACCGACGTGAACGGCGGGCAGGTAGCATCCGCGAGGCCGAGCACGCGGACGCTGGCGCCTCTCCACTCCGACACGAGCCGGCACGCTCGCATCGTCCATTCCGCGGTTTCGCGGCCCTGCACGAGAACCAGCACGCGCAGCGGTACCTCACCGGCGTGCATGCGATCTTCGACGTGTGCGCTCATGGGTCTTCCCCCTCGGTGACGTGCACCTGGATTGTTCTGTCCGACCCGCACGGCAGACTGAGAGCGCCGGGCAGACGGACGCCTCGACGAAGAGCCAGGGGACGGACCGAGGGCTAGTGGTCGGGGAGCGCGGTTGGTGAGTCGGGAATCAGCGACGGGATCTTGCGCACGCGCACGCTGACGACGGACCGGTCGAGTCGCTCGGCGGCGGCGCGGAGCGGCTCTCGGACTGACTCATCTCGCCGAGCACGTTCCGGCTCTCGCGATGAGATTTCCTGTCGCACGAGACGGGCGCGCGTGCGGGCCCCTGCGCCATGGAGCTCGTCTTCGAGAGATTCGAGGCCGGCCATCGCCTCGGCCGCAATCGGCGCCAGCAGCGCGACCACTGCCGAGAGAACGAGCCCGAGCGAGAGACGACAGAGTCGACGCAATCGATATCCCCCCTTGAACGGCCGCGAGGGCGGTGGCCTTCGCGGCATCGTACAGTTCAAGAGGTCTTGATCCGGACTCAGGTGGGTCCGCCGGCGACCGGGTCGTTCGAGACGACCGTCCTGACGGCCAGCCGGGCAACAGGCGTGATCTACTCCCCTCTATCACTGTTCAACTTATCGAACACCCCCGCCGGTGTCAAACCTCGGCGACAACCTCGGCGACAACCTCGGCGCGTCAGTCGGCCGCGGCGAGACCGGAGGGCCCGGTCGGGCTCGCGGCGCGCGTAATGCGCCACATCGATCCCGCGAGCGCGGCGAGCAGCATCACGACCGCGGTGCCCAGCACGACCTGCCAGCCGCGATGATGGAGAAGCTGGCCCGACGACAGCGAGGTCAGCGCCGCTGTGCCGAACACCAGGAAATCGTTGGCCGCCTGCGTGCGCGCGCGCTCCGCCGGCGCATAGGCCTTCGTCACCAGGGTCGAGCCCGCCACGAACATGAAATTCCAGCCGATCCCATTGAGCGTCATCGCGAGGAAGAAGTTGTACACGCCCACGTCGAGTGCCGCCGCCACGACGGCAAGCAGGTTGAGGAAGATGCCGAGCGTGATGACGGCGCGCTCGCCCCAGCGCTGGACGAGCGTACCCGTGAAGAAGCCGGGCAGGAACATGCCGACGACGTGCCACTGGATGACGAAGGCCGTGTCCGTGAACGTGTGGTGGTGGGCCATCATGGCCAACGGCGTGCCGGTCATCAGCAGATTCATGACGCCCTGCCCCATCATCTGCGCGAGAACGGCGACGACGAAGATCGGCTGACGCACGATCTCGGTGATCGGGCGCGCCGGACCGCCGGCGCGCGCCACCTCCTCCGCCGGCGG
>DATEMW010000052.1:0-2158 GCA_035275385.1 Candidatus Methylomirabilota bacterium
AGCTCCTGGCGAGCGCCCGCGCGCCGATCGTCATCGCGGGCGACGGCGTCGCGCGCGCGCAGGCCGTGCCCGAGCTCACGGCGCTGGCCGAGCTCATGGGCGCGCGCGTGCACGGCGAGCCGATCTATCGCCGCACGAACATTCCCGGCGACCATCCGCTCTGGCGCGGCGGCCTCTTTCCGTCACCGGCCGGCGTCCGCAAGGCGCTCGAGGAGTGCGACGCGCTCCTGATCGTCGGCGCGAACGTCTTCACGTGGTTCCTGCACACCGAGGGCGGACCGTTCCCGCGCGGCCTCCGGGTGGTGCAGATCGACGACGATCCGTGGGAGATCGGCCGCAGCTATCCGGTCGCGCTCGGCATCGCCGCCGATCCGAAGACGACCCTCACCGAGCTCTCCGGCGCGCTGGGCGCGAAGATGACAGAGGCCGAGCGTACTGCGGCCGCCGCACGCGTCGAGAAGATCGGCAAAGCCCGGGCCGAGCTGATGGGGCGCGTGCGCGCGGCCGCTGAGACCGAGGCCACACGCACACCGATCGGCCAGGCGCACCTCATGCACACCTTGGCCTCGCTGCTACCGCGGGACGCGGTCATCGTCGACGAGTCGGCCACCTCGCTGCCGTTCGTCCTGCGCTACATGGCGTTCGCGACGCCGGGCTCGTTCTACGGCGGCAAGACCGGCACGCTGGGCTGGGGCATGGGCGCGGCGATCGGCGTGCAGCTCGGCTCGCCCGGGCGCAAGGTCGTTGCGACGATCGGGGACGGCTCGGTGATGTACGCGCCGCAGGCGCTGTGGACCGCGGCGCACTATCAGCTGCCGATCACGTACGTGATCCCGAACAACTCCTCGTACGCGATCCTCAAGTCCGGCATGCTGAGCCTCGATCTGGCCTCGGCCAAGCGCGGAATCTATCCCGGCATGGACCTGATCGATCCGGTCATCGATTACGCGGGGCTGGCACGCTCGCTCGGCGTGCGCGCCGAGCGCGTGGAGAAGCCCGCGGACCTCCAGCCGGTGCTGGCCGCGTGCCTCACGCATGCCGGGCCGAGCCTCGTGGAGGTCGCGATCGATCGCGGCTTCAAGGCGATGCTCTGATGCGCGGCCCCGACGTGACCGCGCGAACCGGCGGCGAATGGATCGTGGAGACGCTCAAAGCCGAGGGCGTCCGCCACGTCTTCGGGATCCCCGGCGTCCACAATCTCGCGATCTACGACGCGCTCATCCGACAATCGGAGATCGCGCACGTGCTCGCCCGCCACGAAGCGGGCGCCGCCTTCATGGCCGACGGCTACGCGCGCGCCTCGGGGATGCCGGGCGTGGTCGTGGTCACGACGGGCCCGGGCGCGACGAACGCGCTCACGCCGCTGGTCGAATCCTACGCGGGATCGGTGCCCGTGCTCGTCGTCATGTCCGACGTCGCCTCGCCGCTGGTGGGCCGCGACATCGGGGCCCTGCACGAGGTCGTCAACCAGATCGATTGCTTCAAGCCGGTCACGCGGTGGGCGGAAGCGGTCACCGAGGCCTCCGCGATCCAGGGTGCGGTTCACGGGGCGTTCAATCTGCTGCGAACCGGCCGCCCCGGCCCGATAGCGATCTCGGTCCCCAACGACTTCCTCACCGCCCGCGTCGAGGGCGCGGCGCGCGCGGGAGGTCATGGCCGTCGGCCGCCGTGTCACGTCGAGGCGATCGAGGAAGCGGCACGCTTGCTGGCCGCGTCGTCCAGGCCGTTGCTCATCGCCGGCGGCGGCGTGATCGCCGCCGAGGCCGAGTCCGAGCTGAGCGGCCTCGCGCGACGCCTCGGCGCGCCGGTGATCACCACGGTCATGGGCAGGGGCGCGATCAGCGAGCGCGACCCGCTATGGCACGGTGTCCTGCCCAACAGCCGGGCGACCGAGGCCGTGATCAAGGCGGCCGACGTGATCCTCGCCGTCGGCTGCCGCTTCGCCCACCGATCGACGCAGGGGCTTCTGCTGAACCTCTCGTTCACGCCGTCGCAGACCTTGATCCATCTCGATCTGGACCCGACCGTGATCGGCAAGCTGTTCAAGCCGCAGCTGCCGATCGTCGGCGACGCGAAAGACGGGCTCACGCGTCTGCTCGAGCGCCTGGGCCCGGGCGCGCCGCGCGCCGGCTGGGATCATCGCTGGCGCGAGAGCCTC
>DATEMW010000053.1:0-27333 GCA_035275385.1 Candidatus Methylomirabilota bacterium
GCCACGCTCGGGTTCGGCGGCCTGCGCTGGAAGTTCAAGGCGCCGGTCAAGATCGGCGACACGATCCGGCTGCGGGCGAAGGTGGTCGACAAGAAAGATCTCGAGCCCGACCGCGGGCTCATCACGCTCGACCGCACGATCCTCAACCAGCGGGACGAAGTGGTCCAGCAGGGCCAGACCGATCTGATCGTGCAGAAGCGCCCGTGACGTCCGCGACGTACTTCGAGGACGTCGTCTTGGACCAGATGAAGGACACTCCGGCCATCACGGTCACGCAGGCCCACGTCGAGATGTACGAGGGCCTCACGCGCGAGATGTCGGTGGGGGCGGGCGAGATTCCGGGCGTGCTGCCGCTGTGCATGGCCATCGGGCTCGGCTGGCGCGTCAAGGATCCGCCGATGGCGGTCCAGGCATTCGTCGCCCTCGACTGGAAGATCGTGAAGCCGCTGCGCGTCGGCGACACGATGCGCACCACGTCGCGGATCGTCTCGAAGCGGCCCATGCGGGACGGCGGACTCATCGTCGACGAGCGTACTATTCTCGATCAGCACGGCGAGGTCGTGCAGCAGGGCCGGTTCACGTTCCTCGTCGCCAAGCGACAGAAGGAGGCTTCGGCATGACGTTCGACCCCCGACACCAGAGCCGCGTCCTCGTCGACGGCGCGGACCGCGCGGCCGCCCGCTCGTATTTCAAGGCGATCGGCTTCACCGACGAGGATCTCAAGCGCCCGCTGATCGGCGTGGCCCATTGCTGGATCGAGATCACGCCCTGCAACTGGAACCACCGGAAGCTGGCCGAGAAGGTGAAGGAAGGCATCCGCGCCGCCGGCGGCACGCCGATCGAGTTCAACACGATCAGCATCACCGACGGCATCTCGATGGGCACCGAGGGCATGAAGGCCTCGCTGATCAGCCGCGAGGCGATCGCCGATTCGGTCGAGCTGGTCGTCCGGGGCCATCTGCTGGACGGCTTCGTCGCCATCTCCGGCTGCGACAAGACCATCCCGGCGATGGTGATGGCGATGGCGCGCCTGAACCTGCCGAGCGTCATGCTCTACGGCGGCTCGATCGCCTTCGGCGAGTACAAGGGCCGGCGCCTCACGATCCAGGAGGTGTTCGAGGCGATCGGCGCCTTCAACGCCAAGAAGATCGACGCGAAGGAGCTCAACGAGATCGAGAGCCGGGCCTGCCCGGGCGCCGGCGCCTGCGGCGGCCAGTTCACCGCCAACACGATGTCGACCGCGTTCGAGATGCTCGGCGTCTCGCCGATGGGGTGGAACGGCATCCCGGCCACCGACCCGCGCAAGGAAGAAGTCGCGTTCGACACCGGCAAGCTGATGATGGACATCCTTCGCAAGGGGCTTCTGCCGCGCCAGATCATCACGCGCAAGTCGCTCCACAACGCGATCGCCGGCGTGATGGCGACGGGCGGCTCGACCAACGCGGTCCTGCACCTGCTCGCGATCGCCAAGGAGGCTGGGGTCAAGCTCGCGATCGAGGAGTTCGACAAGATTTCGCGCAAGACGCCGCTCCTGGCCGACATGCGCCCCTGGGGCAACTACACGGCGCCCGAGATGTACGACGCCGGCGGCATGGGTGTGGTTGCCAAGCGGCTGCTGGAGGCCAAGCTCATCGACGGCACGGCGCCGACGGTGACCGGTCGGACGATCGGCGAGGAAGCGATGGCCGCGCCCGAGCCGCCCGGTCAGAAGGTGATCCGGCCCCTCTCCGATCCGATCAAGCCCGAGGGCGGCCTCGCGATCCTCTGGGGCAACCTCGCCCCCGACGGCTGCGTGGCGAAGATCTCCGGCCAGAAGCGCGACTTCCATCGCGGCCCGGCCCGCGTGTTCGAGCGCGAGGAAGACTCGTTCGCGGCGGTGAAGGCCGGGAAGATCAAGCCCAACGACGTGATCGTCATCCGCTGGGAAGGTCCCAAGGGCGGCCCGGGCATGCGCGAGATGCTGCACGTGACGGGCGCGCTGCAGGGCGCGGGTCTCGGCGACACGGTGGCCCTGATGACCGACGGACGCTTCTCCGGGGCCACGCACGGCTTCATGATCGGCCACATCGCGCCCGAGGCCGCCGAGGGCGGGCCGATCGCGGCGCTCCGCAGCGGTGACATCATCGTGATCGACATCAAGAAGCGCAAGCTCGACGTCGAGCTCTCGGCCGCCGAGATCAAGAAGCGGCTCAAGGGCGTCAAGCGCCCGAAGCCGCGCTACACCTGGGGCGTGCTCGCGAAGTACGCGCGGCTGGTCGGGAGCGCATCCGATGGCGCCGTCACCGGCTGAGGCGCGACCGGGCGAATCGGGCGACGAGCTCAGCACGGCGTTTCTCGAGGCGGTCAAGACCGAGCCGCTCCGCGACCTGACCGTGCTGGACGCGGGGACCGGATCGGGCCGGGTGGCGCTGGCGCTGGCGCCGTGGAGCCGCGCCGTGGTCGGCGTCGACCGCGACGCGCGCGCGATCGACGAGGCTCGTCGCAAGGCTGCCGCGGCCAAGCTCACCAACGTCCGCTTCGTGGTGGGCGACGTCGAGGTCGAGGAGTACGTGCCGTTCAAGCCCGAGCTGGTCGTCGCCTATCTGTGCATGTCGGATCCGATCGCCGAGCGGGCGAGCCGCGCGCTTCGCTCCGGTCAGGTCTTCGCGTTCGTGGCGCTCCACAACGACCAGTGGAAGGAGACCGGCCGGCCCTCGCGCTTCGCGTACGGCGAGACCGGCGTGCGCCGGCTCCTCAAGCGCACGGGGTTCGCGGTCGAGCATCTCGAGGTCGAGCGCGACGTCAAGAATTTCGCGTCGGTCGAGGAAGGCCTGGCGGCCGCGATCGGCCTGCAGGAGCGCTGGAAGGTCGACGGGCGCTGGTTCAAGTACGTGAAGTTCCTCGAGGACGGCGGGCGCACGCTCACGCGCGCCCAGCTCATCGTCAAGGCGCGCAAGACGTGAGCCTCCTCGGGCTGGCGCTCGGTGCGGTCGTGAAGGCGCGAGCCCGCGAGCTCGGCTTCGATCGCGTCGCGATCGGTCCCGCCGACCCGCCCGAGCACGGCGAGGCGCTCGAGGCCTGGCTCGACGCCGGCTACGCGGGCACCATGGGCTATCTCGGCCGCGGCCGCGCCGAGCGCCTCGATCCCGCGCGCCTGCTGCGGGGCGCGCGCTCGGTCGTGGCGGTCGCGATGAGCTACAACCCGGCGAACGGCGCCGCGCGCGACGACGACTGGCGCGGCGTCTCGCGGTATGCGCGCGGGCGCGACTACCACGACGTCATCCGCCCGCGCCTGGTCGAGCTCGGCGAGTTCATCGGCTCGGCCGCGGGGGCGCCTGTCGCCAGCCGCGCGGCCGTCGATTCGAGCGCGGTGCTCGAGCGCGACCTGGCCGCGCGCGCGGGCCTCGGCTGGATCGGCAAGAACACGAACCTCCTGACCCCGTCGCTCGGCTCGTACTTCTTCATCGGCATCATCCTCACGACCGCCGAGCTTGCCTTCGATCAGCGGGAGCCCGATCGCTGCGGAACCTGCACGGCCTGCCTCGACGCCTGCCCGACGCAGGCGTTCGTCGCCCCGTACGTGCTCGACGCGCGGCGCTGCATCTCGTACCTGACGATCGAGCACCGCGGCGACATCGCGGGCGACCTGGCCGAGCAGATCGGCGAGTGGGTCTTCGGCTGTGACGTGTGCCAGGAAGTGTGCCCGTGGAATCGCAAGGCCGAGCCCGGCCGCGAGCCGGCGCTCGAGCCGTCGGGCTCGTTCGGCGAGCTCGAGAGCCTGCTCGAGCTCGATCCCGAGGCGTTTCGCGCTCGATTCCGGGGCTCGCCGCTCACGCGCACGAAGCGGGCGGGACTTCTTCGAAACGCCGCGATCGTCCTGGCCAACCGCGGCGAGCGCCGGGCGGTCGGCGCGCTCAACCGCGCGCTCGGCGACGGCGACCCGGTGGTGCGGCGGGCCGCCTCGTGGGCGCTCGCGAAGCTGGGAGAAACGAGCTCATGACGCATTCCGCCGAGCCAACCGGATGGGTCGGGCGACCGATGCTGCGCCGCGAGGACCGGACGCTCGTCACCGGGCGCGGGCGATTCGTCGACGACCTCGGCGCCGCCGGTGCCTTGCATCTGCTGCTGGCGCGCAGTCCCCACGCCCACGCGCGAATTCGCTCCGTCGACACCGCCGCCGCTCGGCGAGCTCCGGGCGTGGTCGCGGTGTTCACCGCCGCGGATCTCGGCGCGATCGGGCCGGTCCCGCTCATGCGCCTGGCTCCCGGAACGCTCGTGCCCGACTATCCGCTGCTGGCGGCGGACGTCGTCCGCGCGCAGGGCGTGCCCGTCGCGGCGGTCGTCGCCGAGTCGACCTACGCGGCGGCCGACGGCGTCGAGCGGCTCGCGATCGATTACGAGGCGCTCGCCGGCGTCTCCGATCCCGACGGCGCGCTCGCGTCCGGCGCGCCCCAGGTCGTGCCGGTGAGCCGCGACAACCGCGCGCTGACCGTCGCGTGGCGCCACGGCGATGCCGACCGCGCGTTCCGCGAGGCCGCGCATCGCGTGAGCGTGACCGTGCAGCAGCAGCGGCTGTGCGGCGTGTGCATGGAGCCGCGGGGTGCCCTGGCGCGCTGGGATCCCGACGCCGGCGAGCTCACGATGTGGACCTCGACGCAGGCGCCCTTCCGTATTCGGTCATCCCTGGCGCGCATGCTCGGCCTCGACGAGGCGCGCATTCGCGTGATCGCGCCGGATGTCGGCGGCGGATTCGGCGTGAAAGGCGGTCCGTACCGGGAAGAAGTCCTGGTGGCGTGGCTTGCGCGGCGGCTCGGCCGGCCCGTGAAGTGGATGTCGACGCGCTCGGAAGACCTCGTGACGACCAACCACGGCCGCGGCGGCAAGTCGACGGGCGAGCTGGCGCTCGACGCTGACGGCCGCATCACCGGGCTTCGGGCGCGGATCCGCCAGCCGCTCGGCTCGAGCCTCGCGGTCACCGTCGGCGGGACGCCGCAGAACCACGGGCGCTGCCTGCCGGGCTCGTATCTGGTCGAGCACGTCGACATCGAGTCGGTCGGCGTGTTCACGACGACTCCGCCCGTCGGCGCTTATCGCGGCGCCGGCCGTCCGGAGGCGGCGTTCCTGATCGAGCGCCTGGTGGACGAGGCCGCACGGGCGCTGAAGGTCGATCCCGTCGAGCTCCGGCGGAGGAATCTGATTCCGAAGGAGCGCTTCCCGTTCAAGACCGCGACGGGCCAGGTCTACGACTCGGGCGACTACTTCGATCTCCTCGACCGCACGCTCGCGATCGCCGATTACCCGGGATTGCGGCGAGCGCAGGCGGCCCGGCGCGCGCGCGGCGAGATCGTCGGCATCGGCGTCGCCGCGTACGTCGAGCCCTCCGCCCTGGGCTGGGAGAGTGGACAGATCCGCATCGAGCAAACCGGCGTCGTGCTCGCCGTCACCGGATCGAGCGCTCACGGCCAGGGCCACGAGACCACGTTCGCCCAGATAATCGCCGACGAGCTCGGCGTCACGCCCGAGACGGTGACCGTGCGCCACGGCGACACGCACGGCGCGCCGCAGGGCATCGGCACGTTCGGAAGCCGCAGCACCGCGCTCGGCGGCTCCGCCCTGGCTCTGGCGGCCCGCGACGTGAAGGAAAAGGCGCGGAAGCTCGCGGCCGGCATGCTCGAAGCAGCGCCGCAAGACGTCGTCGCGGCGAACGGCGGGTTCGGCGTCGTCGGCGCGCCGGGCCGGCACGTGACGTGGGCGCGCATCGCCGAGTTCGCGTATCGCGGTCAGGGCCTGCCGCCGGGCACCGAGCCCGGGCTCGAGGCGACGCGCTTCTTCAGCCCGGAGGGCGAGGTGTGGAGCGCTGGCGCGTTCGTCGTGTCGGTGCGAATCGATCGCGACACGGGCGTCGTGACGCCTGAGCGCATCGTCTGGCTCGACGACGCCGGCACGATCGTGAACCCGCTCCTGGCGGACGGTCAGCTCGAGGGCTCGCTGGCGCAGGGCTGGGGGCAGGTGATGATGGAAGACGCGGTGCTGGACCGCGACGGCCATCTGCTCGCCGGCACCTTGATGGACTACGCCGTGCCGCGCGCCGACGACGTGCCGCACGCCGAGATCGGCCACGCGCACACGCCCTCCCCGAACAACCCGCTCGGCGTGAAGGGCATCGGCGAGGCCGGCACGATCGGGATTCCGCCGGCCATGGTGAATGCGGTCGTCGACGCGCTGACGCCGTTCGGCATCACGCATCTCGACATGCCGCTCACTCCCGAAAAGATCTGGCGGGCGCTTCGCTGACGACCGACCGGGTTGCGGGCGCCGGGCTCGTCCTGGTCTCGCTGGTCGTCCTCGTCGAGAGCCGGCATCTGCCGCTCGGCAGTCTCCGCAATCCCGGCCCGGCGTATGTGCCCGTCGTCCTGGCGCTCGTGCTGCTCGGCTTCGGAGCGCTCGTCTTCGTGCTGGGCGGCAAAGCGCCGCGGCTCGCCGCCGTCGGCTGGTCGGAGTGGCGCCACGCGGTGGCGATCTTCCTGGTCTGTGCGTTCGCCGCCCTGGCGCTCGAGCGCCTCGGCTTCCGCGTGACGATCGCCCTCTCGCTCGCGTTCTTGCTCGGCGCCGTCGAGCGCAAGGGATTCGCCGTCACCGCCGCGGTGTCGATCGTGTTCGCCGGCGCCGCCTTTTTTCTGTTCGACACCTTGCTGCGGGTGCCGCTGCCCCGCGGGCCGTTCGGGCTCTGATGACCGAGACGCTGAGCAATCTCGCGCTGGGGTTCTCGATCGCGCTCTCGCCGCCGATCCTGTTTTACGCGTTCCTCGGCTGTTTCGTCGGCACGCTGGTGGGCGTGCTGCCGGGGGTGGGGCCGCTGGCCGGCATCAGCTTGCTGCTGCCGGCGACGTTCGGGCTCGACGCCACGCGCGCGATCGTGATGCTCGCCGGCATCTACTACGGCGCCATGTACGGCGGCTCGACCACGTCGATCCTCATGCGGATTCCGGGCGAGGCCGCGTCGGTCATGACGTGCATCGACGGCTATGCGATGGCCCGCAAGGGCCGGGCCGGCGCCGCGCTCACGATCGCCGCGGTCGGCTCGTACCTGGCCGGCTCCGCCAGCGTGGTCGGGCTCATGCTCCTGGCGCCGCCGCTCGCCTTGTTCGCGCTGCGCTTCGGGCCGCCCGAATACTTCGCGCTGCTCATGCTCGGGCTCCTGGTGCTCGCGTACATGAGCAGCGGCTCGATGCTGAAATCGCTCGCGATGGCGACGCTCGGTCTGCTCCTCGGCATGATCGGCATCGACCAGATGACCGGCTATTTCCGCTACGCGTACGGCGTGGTCGAGCTCGGAGACGGCATCGGCGTGGTGCCGGTCGCGGTGGGGCTCTTCGGTCTCGCCGAGATCCTCGCGACCGCCGGGCTCGCGACGCCGCCGCAGGTGGTCAAGCCGAAGCTCCGCGAGCTCCTGCCGACGCGCCAGGAGTGGCGCGAGTCGGCGTGGCCGATCGGCCGGGGTACGGTGCTGGGCTTCCTGATCGGCATCGTTCCCGGCTCGGCCCACATCATCGCGAGCTTCGTGTCGTACGCGGTCGAGCGCAAGCTGTCGAAGCGGCCGGAGGAGTTCGGGCAGGGCGCGGTGGCGGGTGTCGCCGGGCCGGAGTCGGCCAACAACTCGGCGACCTCCGGCGCGTTCGTGCCGATGCTGGCGCTCGGCGTGCCCTCGGGCCCGATTCCCGCCGTGATGCTCGCGGCGATGATGGTGCACGGTGTCGCGCCCGGCCCGCTCCTGATCAAGCAGCAGCCCGAGCTCTTCTGGGGGTTCATCGCCTCGATGTACGTCGGCAACGTCGTGCTGTTGATCCTGAACCTGCCGCTCGTCGGCCTCTTCGTGAACGTCCTGCGGGTGCCGTACCCGATTCTCTACCCTTCGATCATCGCGTTCTGCATCCTCGGCGTCTACGCCGTCAACGGCAGCGTCGTGGACGTGTGGATCATGCTGCTGATGGGCGTGCTCGGCTATCTCCTGCGCAAGCTGGGCTTCGAGACCGCGCCGATCGTGCTCGGCGTGGTGCTGGCGCCGATGATCGAGATGGCGCTGCGCCAGTCGCTGGCGATGTCGGACGGCCAGTATTCGATCTTCGTCTCGCGGCCGATCGCGGGCACCTTGCTCCTGATCGGCCTGATCTTGATAATCCTGGGGCTCAAGCCGCTCGTCACCCGAGGTTTGGACTGGCGTGCGCGGCTCGCCCTGGCCGAGAAAGGACAAGAGCAGCCATGAAAAAGCTCCTCGTGTTGGCCTGCTTCACGCTCGCCGCGGGCGTCGCCGCGACCGCATTCGCCCAGGAGTCGTATCCGTCGCGGCCGATCACGATCGTGGCGCCGTTTCCGCCCGGCGGCGTCGCGGACCTCACCGCGCGACCGGTGGCCGCGGCGATGGAGAAGGTGCTGAAGAACCCGGTCGGCGTCGTGAACAAGACCGGCGCGGCCGGCGCCGTCGGGATGCAGTTCGTGGCGACCAGCAAGCCCGACGGCTACACCTTGCTGCTGGCGCTGTCGTCGATCTCGATCATTCCCGAGGCGGACAAGCTCTTCGGCCGGCCCCCGGCCTTCACGGTCGATCAGTTCGCGCCGATCGCGCTGATCTCCGCCGACCCGACCATCCTGGTGGTCCCGGCCGACAAGCCCTGGAAGACGGCCGCGGACTTCATCGAGGATGCCAAGAAGCGCCCGGGCCAGATCTCGTACAGCTCCTCGGGCGTGTACGGCACGCTGCACATGGCGATGGAGCTCCTGTCGCACGCGGCCGGCGTCAAGCTGCGTCACGTGCCGTACGCGGGAGCGGGGCCGGCGCTGACCGCCATCCTCGGCGGCCACGTCGATGCGCTGGCCTCGGGCCCGGCGGTGGTCTTGCCGCACATCAAGGCCGGCAAGCTCCGCGCGCTGGCCGGGTGGGGGGACAAGCGCGTGGCCGCGCTGCCCGACGTGCCGACGTTCAAGGAGCTCGGCTATCCCGACGCCGAGTTCTACATCTGGGCCGGCGTCTTCGCCCCGCGGGGCACGCCGGAGCCCGTCCTGGCGAAGCTCCGCGAGGCGCTGCGCGCCTCGGTCAACGACGGCGATTTCAAGGCCGCGATGGACAAGCTCGAGACGCCGGTCGTGTTCAAGCAGGGCGACGAGTTCACGAAGTTCTTCGAGGCCGACGCCCGCCGGCTGGCCGAGGGTGTGCGGAAAGTGGGGAAGCTCGAGACGAAGTGACGCATGGTAAACTTCAATCTGCCATGGCGATCCTGAAAGTCGCGCGACTCGGCCACCCGGTGCTGCGGAAAATCGCCGAGCCCGTCGATCCGGCCGCGCTCCGCACCCCCGCGGTCCAGCGGTTGATCGACGACATGATCGAGACGATGCGCGAGTACGACGGCGCCGGCCTGGCGGCCACGCAGGTGCACGAGCTCAAGCAGATCGCGGTCATCGAGGTGCTCGGCAATCCGCGCTATCCTGACGCGCCGTCGGTGCCGCTGATGGTCCTCGTCAATCCGATCGTCACGCCGCTGACCGAGGAGATGGAGGACGGCTGGGAAGGCTGCCTCTCCGTACCCGACATGCGCGGGATGGTTCCGCGCTATACCGCGGTCCGACTGCAGTGCCTCGACCGCGAGGGCCAGAAGATCGACGTCATCGCCAAGGACTTCTTCGCGCGCGTATGCCAGCACGAGACCGACCACCTGAACGGCAGGGTCTATCTCGACCGCATGCGCGACCTCTCCACGCTTTCTCATATCGCCGAGTGGAACAAGCACTGGCTCGGCATCCGTGAACAAGACGACTGATCCCGGCACGGCCGGGGACGGCCAGGCGCCGGTCCTCGCCGTCGTCAGCGATCTGTTCTTCGTCGCGCGCATCCGGGAGACCGGCCGGCTTGCCGGCGTCCCGGTCGAGTTCGCGCGTACGCCCGAACAGATCGAGGCCTCGCTGGCCCATCGGCCGCGCCTGGCGCTGGTCGACCTGACGGCGGGCTACGACTACGAGCGGCTCTTCGCGGCGCTCGGCGACGCGAGGCCGCCCGTGCTCGGGTTCACGACTCACGCGGCCGCGCGGCAGACGCAGCCCTGGCATGCGCGCTGCGACCGGGTCGTGACCAAGGAGACGCTCACGCAAGAGCTGCCGCGTCTCCTGAAGGAGGGAGTAACAGCATGAGCGCAGAGGATTACGTCCGCCAGCTCCAGGGCGAGAACCAGCGCCGTCTGAGCCGGCTGGCGCCTGACGACACCTTGAAGCCCGAGGTCGAGGGCAACCTGAACGTCCTGAACCTCTTGAAGGTGGCGCTCCGCAACGAGCTCGAGGCCACCGAGATCGCCGCGCGCTGGCTCGTGACGACCGACGACGTGGACGTGAAGCTGGCGCTCGCGCGGCAGGTCGGCGACGAGGCCAAGCACTACCGGATGATCGCCGATCGGCTCCGCGCGCTCGGCTTCGATCCGCACTCGTTCGATCCGCTGGCGCAGGGCTACGGCCCGCTGTTCCAGTACCTCGACACGCTCAAGACCACCGTCGAGCGGGTCGCGGCAGGGCAATTCACCCGCGAGGCGATCGCGGTCGTGAAGAACCGGCAGTTCATCGAGTTCTGCGAGCGCGCCGGCGATCGCGAGACGGCCGCGATGTACCGGGACGTGATCGAGCCGGACGAGCGTTACCACCACGAGCTCGGGCGCACGCTCCTGCTCCGGCTGGCGACGACCCCCGAGACGCAGGAGGCGGCGACGCGCGCGGCGCGCCGCACCCTCGAGCTGGCCGACGAGCTCCAGAAGAAGGCGCTCGCCACGGCCGGCATCCATCACGCGCCCGGCTGCTGATGTCGATGAGCGTCGATCGCGCGCTCGACGAGTTCAAGGGGCTGGTCAAGGGCGCCGACCTCGATCTGGGCGGCGCCGCGCTCGCGGTCGCGCGGATCGAGTATCCCGATCTGGTCGCCGAGCGCTCGCTGGCCAGGCTCGACGAGCTCGCCGCGCGGTCGTCGGCCGCGGCGATCGCCGACCGCCGCCGCGCGCTCGCGCGCCTGAGCGAGTTCCTGTTCAACGAGACGGGATTCCGCGGCAACGCCGACGACTACTACGATCCGCGCAACAGCTGTCTGAACGACGTCCTGGACCGGCAGCTCGGGATCCCGATCACGCTCTCGGTGCTCGTCATGGAAGTCGGGCGCCGAGTGGGCCTCGAGATCCTCGGCATCGGCTTGCCGGGACACTTCTGCGTCGGCTCGCGCGTCGACGACGAGCTGGTGCTGTTCGACCCGTTCGGCGGCGGACGGCGGCTCGAGCGCGCCGAGGCCGAGGCGCTCGCCTCGCGCGCCGTCGGCCGGCAGGTCGAGCTGACCGACGCCCACTTCGCCCCGGCGACGAAGGCGCAGATCGTCGTGCGGATGCTCAGGAATCTACAGGGTATCTACGCCCGGCGCGAGGACTGGGCAAAGGCGCTCGCGGTCATCGACCGGCTCATGGTCGTCGAGGCGGACGCGCCGATGCACGTGCGCGACCGCGGCACCGTGCTGGTGAAGCTCGGCGACCTGCACCGCGGCGCCTCGGAGTGGGAGCGCTACCTCACGCGGTATCCGCAGGCCCGAGACGCCGCAGCGTTCAAGGAAGAGCTTCGGCGAGTTCGCCAGACCCTCGCCGAGCGCAACTGATCCCGCTCAGCCCCGGACGAGCAGCACGCGCGTCCGGCGCACGCTGAGCCCTTCGGCACTCTCGTCGTGCAGCCGTACGATCACGATGCGGGTCGGGTGACGGCCGGTCACGAGAACGCGCTCGGCGGCGCCCGAGCGCACGTACCAGGCGTGATCGCCCGGGGCGAGCCGAGAGCTCAAGGCCAGCGCGACGGCACCCGCGACCGGACGCCAGCGCACCCGGATGGGCCCGATCAACGCCCCCAGCACGACCGCGACGGCGGCGACGACCGCCCGCGTCGCGTTGTCCGTGCTCGGCAGCGCAATCCTCGCGATTCCCCACAGGACGAGCCAGGCGATGAGCGCGTCGAGCCAGCGCAGCAGGCGCCCGGTGGAGATCCAGCGCTCGACCGCCCGCGGCATCGGACGCAAAGGGCTCCGCATATTGCGGAGGTTAGCTCATCTGGCTGAGCTTGCCCTTGAGCACTTTGCCGGTCGGAGACTTGGGCAGGGAATCGAGCACGACGAGCCGCCTCGGGTACTTGAAGGCGGCCAGCCGCTCGCGGCAGTGGGCGACGAGCTCGTCGGGGGTGGCTCTACCGTCGGGGCGAAGCGCGACAAACGCCGCCACCTCTTCGCCGAGCTCGGGATGCGGCACGGCGAGCACGGCCGCCTCCGCGACGGCCGGGTGCGTCAGCAGGACGGCTTCGACCTCGGGCGGGAACACCGAGTAGCCGCCGCGCAGGATCCGCTCGCGCTTCCTCCCGACGATCGTGACGAGCCCCTCGGCGTTGACCGTGGCCAGATCGCCGGTTCTGAACCAGCCGTCCACCAGCACCTCGCGCGTCTCGTCGGGCGCGTTCACGTAGGCGTCCATCGCCGACGGGCTCTTGATCCAGAGCTCGTCGTCGACGATGCGGATCTGGACCCCCGGCACCGGCCAGCCGATCGAGTCGGGTGACTCGGTCGGATCGGCCGCCTGATAGGAGATCGGACGGAACAGCTCTGTCATGCCGTAGCCGCGAACGATCCGGATCCCGGTGCGGCTACGCCACCGCTCGGCGAGCTCCCACGGACACGGCGCGGCGCCGGACACGGCGATGCGCACGGAGCCGAGATCGGCGGTGGCGAGCTCGGGGGCGTCCAGCAGCCGCCGGAACATCGTGGCGACGCCGGGAAATACGGTCGCGCGATGGCGCCGAATCGCGTCGAGGACGCGGTCGGGCGCGAACCGCTCCACCAGCGCGACGGTCGCGCCGACCAGCAGCGGAGCGAGGAGCGCGCCGTTGAGCCCGAACGAGTGGGCGAGCGGCAAGGTCGCCAGGACCACGTCGGCTTGTGTCAGCGCCATCACCGGCCCCGCCCACGATTCGATGGCGAGCCCGAGCGCTGCGTGCGAGAGCAGGGCGCCCTTCGGCCGGCCGGTGCTGCCGGACGTGTAGAGGATCAGCGCCCCACCGTCCTCGGAGCGGCGGCCCGCCGCGGCGGTCTCGAGCCCGTCGACGCACGTCTCGTCGAGGAGCAGGGCGGGCAGCAGATCGGCGAGGATGCCGGCGCGCTCGTCGTCTTTCAGGAGGCGGTCGAGCGGCGCCACGGTCGCGCCGACCTTCCAGCCCGCGAGGAGTGCTACGGCGAAGGCCCAGTGGTTGCCGATCGAGAGCGCGACGCAGTCGCCGGCCTTCACGCCGCGGGCGGTCAGAGCGTCGGCGAGCGTGCGGGCGCGGGTATCGAGCTCGGCGAACGTGAGGGCACCGCCGTCCCAGACGAGCGCCGGCTTGTCCGGCAAGCGGCGCGCGGTGGCTTCGAGGCGCCGGGCGAAGTTCTCCGCCACGGCGGGCTTCAGGAGGCGAAGAAGTCTTTGAGGTCGATCCGCCGCCAGACGTCCGGCGGCACGCGGTGGCGCGGCGTGTACGACGCGAGCGACGGCTTGGCCGTCGCGTCCACGCCCCACTTGGCGGTGTGGCCGTCGTCGCGCGCCGAGGGATCGAGATCGGAGCCGCGCGCGTTGGTGATGATCGTGATGTCGCGATCGGGCTGGCAGCGCGTGGCGATGGCCCAGTTCACCTGGCGGTCGTCGAACACGTCCACGTCCTCGTCGACGACCACGACGCGCTTCATGTAGAGATCGGCGCCGAGTGCCGCGAGGATCGCGTTCTTGCCCTGGCCGGGGATGCGCTGCTCGATCGAGACGAAGCACGTGAACGGCCCGGGCACGCGCACGGCCTTGACCGAGGGGACCATCGCGCGCACGGCGCGAAAGAGATTGGCCTCCATCGGGATCGTCGACAGCAGCATGTGGTCGAGGTGAGCCACCGTGATGTCCTGGAAGATCGCGTCCCGGCGGTGGGTGATGGCCTTGACGTGGACGATCTCGCGCTGCCGCTCGCCGAGGCTATAGCCCGTGAACTCGCCGAACGGCCCTTCCGGCGTGCGCTCGCGGGGCAGGATCTCGCATTCGAGCACGAGCTCGGCGTGAGCCGGCACCAGGACGTCGCTGGTCCGGCACTTCACCAGCTCGAGCGGCTCGCCGAGCAGGCCGCCCATGATCCCGCGCTCGTCCTCGTCGATCGAGCCGATCGCGAGCGCGCCGAGCGCGATCGCCGGATGCACGCCGATCACCAGCGCCAGCGGCAGGGGCTCGTTGCGCGCCTCCGCGATCCGCTGGAACTCCCAGAGGTGCTTGCCGGTCGTGAGATGGATCGAGGTCGTGTCGCGGCTCTTGATCTGCAGCCGGTTGTAGGCGCAGTTCCAGATCTCGCGGGTCGGGTCCTTCGCGAACGAGATCGCGGCGGTGACGTAGGCGCCGGCGTCGCCCTCGTGATGAACGATCTGGGGCAGGTCGTAGAGGTTGACCTGGTTGCCCTCGAGCACCACTTCGTGCACCGGGCCGCTCGGGACGATCTTCGGAGCCAGCGGCCTCTCCATCGCGCGCAGGTACGTCGCCTGAGTGGCCTCGGGCGCCGTGTTCATGGCGGCGGCCAGACGCGGACGGCTCGCGTGCAGGTTGGTGAGGACGGGGAACTTGCTGCCCTTGACGTTCTCGAAGAGCAGGACCGGCCGCCGCTTGCCCTCGCGCTCGAGCTTGACGACGAGCGCGGTCATCTCGAATTTCGGGTCGACGGGCTTGGAGACGATCTCGAAGTCGCCGGGCTTGCGCCGCTTGACGAGATCGAGATAGGTGCGGAGGTCTTGCGCCATAGGCTGCCTAGGATACTGAATCAGGCGTTGCCCGGCACCTTCTTTCTGCCGTTCTGCGCGCTGAGCCACCAGCCCAGAAGGAAGATGATCACCGCCGGCGCCACCGGCAGCCATTGCACGACCGGGGACGAGTGGTCGATCCAGCCGAAGCCCTTGTCCTTCAAGATCATCGCGCCCGCGAAGTAGCCGAGGATGCCGCCGCCGAGCCAGATGATCCACACGAATCGATTCATCAGGGTGGCGAGGATCCCGCTGCCCCAGACGACGATCGGTATCGACAGCGCGATGCCGAAGACCACGAGCGTCATGTCGCCGTCAGAGGCGGCGGCGACCGCGAGCACGTTGTCGAGGCTCATGATGGCGTCGGCGACGATGATGATCCAGACGGCTTCCCGCAGCGACCCGCCCTGGCGGACGTGGCCTTCCGCGCTCTCCTCGTGACGGACCAGCTTGAACGCGATCCAGAAGAGCAGCAGACCGCCGACGAGCTGGAGGAATGGAATGCGCAGCAAGACCGTCGCGACCGCGATGAACGCCAGGCGCAGCCCGACGGCGCCGCCGGTGCCCCAGATGCGGCCCAGGAACTGCTGGCGCTTGGGCAGATTGCGGACCGCGAGCGCGATGACCAGCGCGTTGTCGCCGGCCAGGGTGAGATCGATGAAGATGATGCCGAGGACACGCAGCCAGAACTCGGGGTCCATGAGGAACATCCTACGTTACTCCACCAACGCCTTCAGCAGCGCGACCAGGAGGCGGCCGACCACGATCAGTGCGACCGCGATCGCCAGGCCTTCGACCCGACTGATAGTCATCTCGTGTCTCCATGCGTACGTAGACATAGTGCGGACGTGATTCAGGAGACGGACGGGATGACGGAGCTAGTGGTCTTCGGTCGAAGCGGCGCGACTTGCCGACGGTCGATGAGCGAGCCGGACTTGCCGCACCCAGCCGTCACCGGCTTCGGCGCGCATCGCCGCGACCGCCGGCGCCCACCAGCGCGCCGGACGGTCGGGCATGATGCGCTCGCGCGGCGTCGACCGCGCCGACGCGGCCGTGCGCATGGCGTGAGACTCGCGGCCGGCCAGAAGCGACTCCTCGATCTCGGAGTCCTCGATCTCGAACTCGAACGCGCCGGGAAACGGCGTCGTGAGATCGAACGCCAGCCAGGCGGTCAGCAGCAGCAGGATGCGGCGAAGTCTCAAGGCTTCTTGCAGATCACGTTCAGGAGCGCCTGGCGCTTCTCGTCCCGAACGACCTTGAGCGCGCGGGCCAGCGCGTCGGGCAGCGCGGCCGGATCCTCGACCTTCTCGGCGTGGCCGCCGGAGGCGCGACAGATCAGCTCGTAGTCCGGCGCGGGCTCGAGATCCGACAGCGGCATCCGGCTGGTCTTCGCGGCCAGGCCGTCCGGCGCGTGGCTCCGCACGGCACGCTTGACCGCGTTCCAGGCACGGTTGTTGAAGATCACGAACAGCACGGGCAGGTTGTAGGCGCGCGAGACGAAGTGCGCCGCGGTCGGCGCGCTGAAGATGTAGGCGCCGTCCCCGACGCAGCAGATGACGGTCTTGTCGGGCGCGGCCAGCTTGGCGCCCAGCGCCGCGCCCATGCCCCAGCCGAGGCCGCCGGCCGGCGAGGAGCCGAAGTAGCTTCGCGGCGTGCGGAAAGAACCCTGAGTCGGATCGAAATCGTACTCGTCGACCATGATCGTGTTCTCGTCCACGAGGTCGCCGACGCACTTCGACACCCAGACCATCTCGAGCGGCTTTTCGCTCTGCGCCTTGCGCGCGGTCGCCGCCCACGCCTCGCGAAGACGCCGGTGCTCGGCGTGCCAGCGCTGCGTGCGCTCGCCGACGGCGCCCTTGTCGGCGCGCTGGCGGACGGCATCGGCCAGCGCGGTCAGGTTCAGGCTCACCGTGCCCGACAGCGCGGAGTCGGCGGGGAATCCGCGAATCGGGTAGCGCGCGTAGAGCGGATCGACCGCGATCTGGACGATCTTCGTCTCGGGCCGCGGCGCCTTGAGCGCGGGGAACCACAGCACGTCGGACTCGACCGCGACGATGCAATCGGCGTCGTCGAGATAGGGTGCCGCGTCGAAGCCCGCGTGCAGGGGATGATCCTGGGGGAAGTTCATGTACGTGTGGAACTGATCGAACACCGGCGCGCCGAGCGCCTCAGCGAGCTTCACGAGCGCGGGGACGGCCTGCGGGTCGCGCCCCGCCGCCTTGGTGAGGATGATCGGGTTGCGCGCCGCGGTGAGCAGCTTGGCCGCTTCGGCGACGGCCTCGGGCGCGGCGACGACGGCGCCGGGCCTGGGCGCGCGGCTGGTCTCCGTGTACTCGAAGACCTCGTGCTTCTCGGCCAGGACCTCGCGCGGCAAGGTGAGGTAGACCGGGCCCTGCGGCTCGGCCTGAGAGACCGCGAGCGCGCGGTCGACGACGGTCTCGAGCTGGCTGAAGTTGCGCAGCTCGTAGTCCCACTTCACGAACTCGCGGATCATCCCGGCCTGGTCGAACGACTCCTGGGCCCAGTGGATCGGCCGGTTGCGGCTGCCGTGCATGCCCGACTCGGTGATCGGATTGCGCCCGGCGCTGAACAGGATCGGCACGTTCGAGCGCGCGGCGTTGATGATGCCGCCGACCGCGTTGCCGGCGCCGACGATGACGTGGACCATGACGACCTGAGGCCGGCCGGTGACCAGCGCGTAGCCGTGGGCCATGCCGACCGCCGGGACTTCGTGCGGGATCGTCATCGGCCGCGGCGCCGGCAGACCCTGCGCGAGGCGGCGCGCGTAGGCGTCGATCAGCGGCGCGAAGTCGGTCCCGGAGTTCGCGAAGAAGTACTCGACGCCGCGGGCGGCCAGGAGCTCGAGATACGCATCGGCCGTGCTTTCGACGCTCGCTCGCTTGGTGGTCATCGTGGTCTCCTCTGCCTAGAGCTTCAGCCGGAGCAGCCGGCGCGCGTTGCCCTCGTAGATCTGCTGCTTCTCTTCCTCGCTGGCGCGCATGCGTGTCATCGCCTCGATCGTATCGCGGATGAACCCCGGCCCCTTCTCGGGGTCGAACGGCATGTCGGTTCCGAACAGCACGTGATCGGCGCCGAAGAACGCCAGGCCGGATTCCATCGCGTGCCAGGCGCCGAACAGCGCGGTGTCGCCGTAGAACATCTTGAAGTAGTCGATCGGCCGCTTCGCGAGCCGCGCGAGCGCGGCGCCGTCCTCGGTATCGTCGCTGCGGCTTCCGAGCTGATCGAGCCCGCCGCCGACCCGCCCGGCGCAGAACGGGATCATCGCGCCGAGGTGATGGGTGATGATCTTCAGGCGGGGATGGCGGTCGAAGATTCCGGAGAAGACCAGACGTCCCATCGCCACCGACGTCTCGTAGGGCCAGCCGAACGCCCACCACATGTCGAACTTCGAGCGCTTCTCGCCCGCGTAGTCCGCGAACATCGCGGGCCGCGCCGGGTGCATCCAGATCGGGAGATCGCGCTGCGCCATCCGATCGAAGATCGGCTGGTATTCGGGCAGATCGAGAGGGCGCCCGGCCACGTTCGTGTAGATCTGAACCCCGGTCGCGCCGAGATCGTCGATCGCGCGGTCGATCTCGCGCACGGCCGCATCGGGATTGTTCATCGGCAGCGAGGCGACGAAGCCCGGAAACCGGTCGGGGTGCCGGGTGACGATCTCGGCCATGCCGTCGTTGGCCAGGCGCGCGAGCTCGGGGCTCAGATCGGGGCCGGCGGCGACCTCGATCGGCGGATTGGCGAGGGTGAGCACCTGCAGGTAGCCCTCGTAACGGTCCATGATCCGAAGACGCAGCTCGACGTCGACCAGGACCGGAATTCCGGACATCCGCTTCTGGAGCGCCATGCCCGGCGGGGCCACCTGCAGCATCCGGTCGAAGTACCGGCGCGGCATCACGTGGGGGAAGATGTCGATCTTCATGGCCTGTGCCGGATGTAGAGTATGGGCCATGACAACCGGGCGCGTCCAGGGAGGCTTCAATCAGTACGGGTTCACGGTCGGCATCCTCATGCTCGACACGCGCTTCCCGCGCATCCCGGGCGACATGGGCAACGCGGCGACCTTCCCGTTTCCGGTGCGCTATCAGCGTGTGCCGGGCGCCAGCCCGGACCTGGTCGTGCGCCGGGGCGCCGCCGGCCTCTTGCCCGCGTTCGTCGAGGGCGCGCGGCAGCTCGAGCACGAAGGGGTGGGCGCCATCACGACCAATTGCGGATTTCTCGTGAAGTATCAGCGCGAGATCGCGGGCTCGGTGAAGGTCCCGGTGTTCACCTCGAGCCTCCTGCTGGTCCCGCTCGTCCATCGGCTGCTCCCCCGCGGAACGCGCGTCGGCATCATGACCGTCAACGCGGGCTCGCTGACGCAGGAACATCTGGATGGCGCGGGCATCGGCGCCGACGTTCCGCTGGCCGTTGCCGGGATGGAGACCGAGAAAGAGTTCACGCGCGTGATGCTCGGCAACGAGATGGTGCTCGACGTCGACGCGGCGCGCGAGGAGCACGTGCGCGTCGCGCGGCGGCTCGTGAGCGACCATCCCGACATCGGGGCGATCGTGCTGGAGTGCACCAACATGCCGCCGTACACGGCGGACATCCAGCGCGAGACCGGCCTGGCCGTGTTCGACATCGTGTCGCTCGTGACGATGGTCCACAACGGCCTCGCCGCCGGACTGTCGCCTCGTCCGGCGTGACCCTCGATCAACAGATCACCTTTCTCGACACGCGCGACCTGACGCGCACCGACGAGTTCTACGGACGGATCCTCGGTCTGCGCCTGGCCCGCGATCAGGGCACGTGCCGCATCTACCACGTGAGCGGCAATGCGTATCTGGGCTTCTGCCAGCGGGCCGATGCGCCGGCCGAGCCGCGGGGCATCACGTTGACGCTCGTCACCGACCGGGTCGACGAGATGTGCGCGCACCTCGAGCGCGAGCGCGTGGAGTTCGTCAAGAAGCCCGCCGACAATCCGCCCTATCGCATCTACAACGCGTTCGTGCGCGATCCCAACGGCTACCTGCTCGAGATCCAGCGGTTCTGGGAGCCGCTGGTATGACCCTCCTCGAGACGAGCCGCCTCACCAAAAGCTTCGGCGGGGTGATCGCCGTCGACCGGCTTCAGCTGGCGGTGATGCCGGGGGAGATCCGCGGGCTCATCGGGCCGAACGGCTCCGGCAAGACCACGACGGTGAATTTGCTGTCGGGCCTCTACCGCGCCGACGAGGGCGAGATCCGGCTTCGCGGCGAGCGCATCGATCGGCTGCGGCCCCACGAGATCACCGCGCGCGGTGTGGCGAGGACGTTCCAGACGCCCAAGCTCTTCGGCAGCATGACCGTGCTGGAGAACGTCCTGCTCCCGGCGCTGGCCGACACCGGAGGCCGGTCGCGCACCGAGATCCAGCAGCGCGCGCGCCAGCTCCTCGATTTCGTCATGCTCGATTCTCACCGCAACGCCTCGGCCAAGGAGCTCTCCGGCGGGCAGGGCATGCTGCTGCAGATCGCGCGGGGGCTCATGGTGCATCCGATCCATCTGTTCCTGATGGACGAGCCCTTCGCCGGCGTCCATCCGACGATCAAGGACACGATCATGGAGACGATCCTCCGGATGAACCAGACGGAGGGCGTGACCTTCCTGATCGTGTCGCACGAGATGACGACCTTGCGCCGGCTGTGCCGGAGCGTCTCGGTCATGCACGAGGGCAAGCTGATCGCCGAGGGCTCGTTCGAGGAAGTCGCCAACCACGCGACGGTGCTGGAAGCCTACCTGGGGCGCTGATGGCGCTGCTCGAGCTCGACGCGATCGTGGCCGGGTACGTCGAGGGTATCGATATCCTCAACGGGCTCACGCTCGGTGTCGAGCGCGGCACCGTCACCGGCATCATCGGGCCGAACGGCGCCGGCAAATCTACCTTGCTCAAGACGATCTTCGGATTCCTGCACCCGCGCGCGGGCCGGATCGTCTTCGACGGACACGACGTCGGCCACCTGCCGCCGCACTCGCTGAAGCGCCGTGGCATCGGTTACGTGCCGCAGGGCGCGAACGTCTTCCCGCAGCTCACCGTGCAGGAGAATCTTCAGATCGGCACGTGGGTGTTCCGCCGCGACCGCGCGCGCGTGGCTGGGATGCTCGAGCGCGCCTACGCCGCGTTTCCGCGGTTGAGGGAAAAGCGGCGCCTGCGCGCCACGGTGCTCTCGGGCGGCGAGGCGAAGATGCTCTCGGTGGCCAAGGAGCTCGTGACCGAGCCGAGCCTCTTGCTGGTCGACGAGCCCTCGGCCGGGCTGGCCCCGCGCATCGCCGAGCAGGTCTACGAGCGCCTGCGCGAGGTGCAGGCCGCCGGCGTCACGATCTTGCTGGTCGATCAGAACATCACGAAGGCCGTGGAGGTCTCCGACTACCTCTACCTGCTCGAGATGGGGCGAGTGCGCCGTGAAGGCCCGCGCCAGGCCTTCGCGGACCAGCTGCGCGACCTCATCCGCGACGCGCTGCTCGGAGCCTGATCCTGCCGCGCCTGGCTCGACGCCTCTGCTGGTGCGTGCTCGCGTTCGCGGCGCTCGCGTGGGTGCCGTGGAGCGCGTCGGAGTACCACACCCACGTGCTCGTGATCAGCTTCTACTACGTGGTCCTCGCGATCGGCTGGAACCTGCTCGCGGGGTACACGGGACAGTTCTCGCTCGCGCATCATACGTTCGCCGGTGTCGGCGCCTATACCTCCGCGCTGCTCGTGCAATACGCCGGCGTGCCGATCCTCGTCGGCATCGCGGCCGGCGTGATCGTGGCCGCCGCGCTCGGCTACGGTCTGGGCACCCTGTGCCTGCGCATGCGCGCGATCTACCTGGCGCTCGCGACGTGGGCGTTCGCCGAGTCGATGCGGCTTCTGATCACGGTCGAGTACGGCATTACCCGGGGCGACCTCGGCCTGACGACGCCGTTTCTCTTCGCGACCCCGCGCCCCACGCCCTACTACTTCCTGTTTCTCGCGCTCGCGATCCTGGCGGCGCTCGCGGCGCGCGAGCTGATCGACTCGCGCATCGGCTCGTACATGCGCGCGATCCGCGACGACGAGGAAGCGGCGGCCGTCATGGGCGTCGACACGTTCAAGTGGAAGCGCTTCGTCTTCGCCGTCTCGGCCGTCTTCGCGGCGGTGGCCGGCGGATTCCAGGGGCACTACGTCGGCCTCTTGTCCCCGACGCCGATGAAGTTCAACGAGATGGCGATGATCGTGGTGATGGTCATCGTCGGCGGCCTGCGCACGTTTCCCGGCCCGATTCTCGGCGCGGTCTTCATCGAGGTGCTCTCGGAAGCGCTGCGTGCGTGGGGCGAGGTGCGCATGGTGCTCTTCGCGCTGCTCGTGATCTTGATCGCCCGCGGCTACCCGGAAGGTCTGGTGGGCATCGCGCGCGCGATCGGCCGCCGGCTGGTGGCGCGCGTGCCGGCGCCCCAGAGCGGCTAGTCCACCTCGTTGCTCCAGATCGTCTCGAGGATCTGGCGCCGGCGCAGCAGCTCGAGCGTCCCATCCGGCCGCAGCATCACTTCGGGCGCCTGAGGATACGAGTTGTAGTTGATCGTCGACATCGCCGCGCAGTAGGCGCCGGCCCCGCCGACCACCACGAGATCGCCGATCCGCGGGCGGGGGACCCGTCGCGGTGCCAGGGCTTCGGGGTCGCCCGGCGCCGGCGTCAGGATGTCTCCCGACTCGCAGCACGGCCCCACGAATACGACGCTGGCGTCCTCGCGGCCCTCGGCCAGAACGTGGATCGGGTGCTGAGCGCCGTAGAGCGACGGCCGCGTCACCTCGGTCATCCCCGTGTCGAGCTTGGCGAACAGATAGCCGCTGCGTCCGGTGTCGACCACGTCGACGCAGGTCGCGACGACGAACCCGCCGTTGGCGATCAGATATGTCCCGGGCTCGATCTCGAGGCGGAGCGCCCGGCCGTCGCGTTTGCGGAAGCCGATCAGCTCCTCCGTGACGTGGGCCCCCACGTCGGCGAGATCCGTGGACGGCTCACCAGGCATGCGGCCCACCTTGAAGCCGCCGCCGAGGTTCACCGACTTCACGTCGCGAAGCTTCGCGGCGAGATCGAGGGTCAGCCGTGTCGCACGCTTCCAGACCTCTGGGTCGGTGCCCGAGCCGATGTGCGTGTGAAGCCTCGCGATCTTGATCTCGTATCGCTTCGCGAGCGCCTCGACGTCCCCGAGGTATTCGTGCCAGATGCCGAAGCTCGACCCGGGGCCGCCGGTATTGGTGCGATTCGTCGAGCCGCTGCCGAGACCGGGGTTCATGCGGACGGATACCTCGCGTCCGGGCGCCACGCGGCCGAACTCCTCGAGCTGGTGGAGCGAGCACGCGTTGACGAGCACGCCGCGCGCGACGTGGTCGCGCAGCCGCCTCGACGGCATCTGCGAGGTGAGCTGAATCGTCTCGGGTGGAAACCCGGCGCGCAGCGCTCGCTCGATCTCGTGGTCGCTCGAGGCGTCGATGTGGAGCCCGAGCGAGCGGAAGAGCGCCAGGACGCCGCGGCTCGGGTTGGCCTTCATCGCGTAGCGGAGCGTGAATCCGAACGGCGCGGGGAAGGCGAGCGCGCGGCGCGCGGTCGCCTCGATGACCGATTGGTCGTAGACGTAACAGGGGGTGCCGAAGCGCTCGCGCACCTGGGTAGCCAGCTCGACGGACGGCATGTTGGGGCTCATTCAGTCCTCGACGAGTGATAGGGCCTGCTTGGGGCACCGGCGGACGGCTTCGCTCACGCGCGCTCGGAGAGCGTCGGCGGGCCGGTCGGTCTTGAGGTAGAGTCGATCGTCGTCGCGCACCTCGAACACTTCGGGGACCAGACGCATGCACACCGCGTTGCTCTCGCAGAGGGTGTAGTCGACGATCACGCGCATCTTGACCAGAGTGTAGCCAATGCTGTACTCGAAGGGGAGGCTACCTATGGGCGACGTCCCGACTCCGACCACCACGCTGGCGCTGGACGAGATCAATCCCGGAAGCTTCGACTTCTGGCTCCGGGACGACGTCGACGGCGCGCTGGCCCGGCTGCGCCGCGAGCGGCCGATCGCCTGGCACCAGCACCCCGATTCCGGCCGCGGCTTCTGGTCGCTGACCCGCTTCGACGACATCGTCGCCGCCTCGCGCGACTGGGAGACGTTCAGCTCGGCCTATGGCATCCAGGTGCTGACCGACCCGGAGGACACGGACCGCCTGGGGATCCGGTCGATGATCTCGACCGACCCGCCCAAGCACACCAAGCTCCGCTCGATCGTGAACCGCGGTTTCACGCCGCGTATGGTCGCCCGGGCCGAGGACTCCGTGCGGCGCCGCGCCCGTGAGATCGTCGACGCGATCGCCCCCAAGGGCAAGATCGAGTTCGTCTCGGAGGTCTCGGCGGCGCTGCCCGTCGCGATCATCTGCGACATGGTCGGCGTGCCCGAGGCCGATCGCCCGAAGCTGCTGGACCTGACGAACCGTCTCCTGGCCGGGGGGGACCCCGAGTACGGCGGCACGAGAGAGTCGCTGATGCAGGCCGGCCACGCGCTGCGCGAGTACGGCCTCTGGCTCGGCAAGAGCCGGCTCGAGCACCCGCAGGAGGACATCGCGACGACGCTCGTGCACGCCGAGCTCGACGGCGAAGCGCTGCCGCCGGAAGACCTGGGCCCGTTCATCCTGCTGCTCATCGCGGCCGGCAACGAGACCACGCGCAACGCGATCAGCCACGGGCTCTG
Source organism: Candidatus Methylomirabilota bacterium (assembly GCA_035275385.1). Classification (GTDB taxonomy): domain Bacteria; phylum Methylomirabilota; class Methylomirabilia; order Rokubacteriales; family CSP1-6; genus AR31. Next base: position 24,551 of record DATEMW010000053.1, read on the forward strand.
GGCGCTCACGCAGTTTCCCGACGAGAAGCGCCGGTGGCTCGCGGACCTCGACGGCCACGCGCTCAGCGCGGCCGAGGAGATCGTGCGCTGGGCCACGCCCGTTCTGCACATGCGGCGCACGCTCACCCGCGACGTCACCTTCGGCGGTGTGGAGATGCTCAAGGGCCAGAAGGTGGCCATGTGGTACGTGTCGGCCAATCGCGACGAGGCTCACTTCAAGGACCCGTACCGCTTCGACATCACGCGCGACCCGAACCACCAGGGCGGCTTCGGGACCGGCGGCGCGCACTTCTGCCTGGGCGCGCATCTTGCCCGCCGCGAGGTCGTCGTAATGATGACCGAGCTGCTCCGGCGGCTCCCGGACATCGAGGCGACCGGCAAGCCCGAGAAGCTGCGCTCGAATTTCGTGCACGGGATCAAGCGGATGCCGGCGGCATTCACGCCGGCCTAGCTCGGCGCGGCTACACGCTTCGCTCCCGCTCGCCGAACAGCCCGGTAGGCCGGAAGACCAGCAGCACGATCAGCAAGAGAAAGCCGTAGAGGTCCTTGTACGCGGCGGAGATGACGACTGACCCGAGCGCCTCGATCACGCCCAGCAGAACGCCGCCGACCACGCTGCCCAGGATCGAGCCGAGCCCGCCGATGACGATGATCTCGAAGCCCTTGAAGGTCGAGATCGCGCCGTTTTCGGGGTAGACGAGAAAATCCGGCGCGAGCAGCGCGCCGGCCGCGGCGGCCAACGCCACGCCGACGCCGAACGCCAGCATGTCCAGGCGCAGGACGTCGATCCCCGCCGTCTGGATGCCCACGCGATTCTGGGCGGCGCCGCGCAGCGCGCGGCCGATCCACGTCTTCTTGATGACCAGATAGAAGAGCCCGAGCAGCACGAGCGTGCCGATCAGCGCCACGAAGCGGTTGCCCGAGATCGGCAGGGTGCCGAGCGTGACCGGCCTCGCGTAGTCGGGCGGCGCGTACTGGTTCGGCCCGCCGAGGACGATCGCGAGGTTCCTGAAGAAGACCATCAGCGCGATCGTGATGATCGTCGCATACTCGTCGCGCCGCTCGATCCCGCCCACGAACATCGGCCGCAGCAGAAATCGCTGGACGACGAGCCCGAGGAGGAACACGGCGCCCATGGACAGCGGCAGCGCCAGATACCAGCGGCGCGGGCCCACCACGTTCACGATCAGCGCGTACTGGACGTAGCTGCCGATCATGTAGAACTCGCCCATCCCCCAGTTGATCATCTTCATGATGCTGTAGATGAACGTGATCCCCAGGGCCATCAGGCTGTAGATGACGCCGATGACCAGCCCCGAGAGCACGTACTGGGAGAGGAGCAGCGCGTCCAACGACGGCGCTCAGCGCCTCACGGCTTGGGCGCGGCGACCCAGTCTCCGGTCTTGAGCTCGGCCGGGTAGATGATCTTCGCATCGGCGAACGGCATCTCCGGCTTGGCGTACTGGATCACCAGCATCGGCGGCGACCACTGCTGCCAGTACGGGCCTTCGCCGTGCGTGAAGTTGATCGTGCCGTTCCAGCCTTCGAACTTGCCGGCCAGGAGCGCCTTGACCAGCGCGTCGGTGTTGTCGCTCTTGGCGGCGTTGAGCGCGTCGGCGAGCAGGACGACCTGCGCATAGCCGTTCAGCGCGCCGTAGATCGGATCCTCCTTGAACTCGGCCATGTACTTCTTGCGGAAGGCCTCGCCCCGCCCGGTGAGCCGCATCGTCGGATGGTAGTAGACGATGAACGAGGCGTAGTTGCCCTTCTCGCCGAGGTTCTTCCAGTACTCGGGCCGCGACGGCGCGTCGTAGGAGATGAGCGTGGGCACCGCCGGCGTCAGCCCGACGTCCCACGCCTGCTTGGCGATCAGGTAGGTCGGCGTGCCGATCCCGCCGTTGAACAGCGCGTCGGGCTTCCAGTTCTTGATCTCGAGCAGCTGCGGCGTGAGGTCGACCACCGCGCGGTCGAAGATGACCGTCTTGAGCTCGGCGCCCGGGTACATCGAGGCGAAGGCCTTCTTGGTCTCGTCGACCAGCCCCACGCCGTAGTCGGTGTTCTCGGTGATCAGCGCCACCCGCTTGAACCCGCGCTCCTTGGCCCACCGCGTCCACATCACGCAGCGATCGGGATCGATCACGTGCGTGCGGAACGTGAAGTTCAGATGCTTCTCGGTGATCTGCCGCGCCGAGGCCTGCGTGGAGAAGACGGGCACCTTGAACTGCTCGGCCAGCACCTGCACGGCCGTCATCACCGAGCTGTGGAACTGGCCGACGACGGCGACCGCCTGATCCTGAGAGGCGAGCTTCCTGAAGCCGGCTGCGCCTTTCTCGGGCGTGCCCGAATCGTCCTCGATGACGAGCTCGATCTTGCGCCCGCCCAGCACGCCGCCGCGCGCGTTGACTTCCTCGGCGCCCATCTTGGCGCCCCGCACGATGAACTGTCCGGCGGCCGCGTCGCCCGGCGGTGAGAGCGGCGTGAGCACACCGATCTTGACGGGCTTCTGGGCGAGGGCGGGCACGGCAAGGCTGACGACCAGCAGCGCGGTCAGCAGGGCCACTCGAATTCGCTCGATCATGGCGATCCTCCACTGTGTGGGGCGGGAAGCGGCCCTCATGCTATGCGGGCGGGCGCGCAGCGTCAATACGATCGAAGCACCCGGCCACCGACGGCGACAGCTGATCCTTGCGGATCCGCTCGGTCGGCGTCAGCGGGAACTCGTCGATCAGCTCGAAGTAGCGCGGAATCTGGAAGTAGGCCAGGTGGCTCTCGCACCAGCGAAC
>DATEMW010000054.1:0-9610 GCA_035275385.1 Candidatus Methylomirabilota bacterium
CCAGCCGCATCAGCACCGTGTCGACCCAGCCGCCGAAGAATCCGGCGAGGAGGCCGATCAGGCTGCCCGCCGCGCCCGTCAGTGTGATCCCGACGACCGAGACGGCCAGCGAGATGCGCGCCCCGTAGAGCAGCCGGCTCAGGGTGTCGCGCCCGTGGCGATCGGTGCCGAGGAAGTGGCCGGGCTTGGCGCCCTCGAGCCCGATCGGCGGCGCCAGGCGCTCGCCCAGCGAGCCCTCGACCGGCGAGTGCGGCGCCAGCACTGGCGCCAGCATCGCGCACAGCACGAGCGCGATCACGACCCCGAGCGGGAACATGGGCGGCCAGCGGCGCTCTCGGAGGCGCTGCTGGAGGACCACAGGCTGGGTCGCCGCGGCGCCGCTCATCGCGAGTACCGGATTTTTGGATTGAGGTACGCGTAGAGGATGTCGACCAGCAAGTTGACGCCGATGTACATCGCCGACAGGCACAGGACGACCGTCTGCACGATCGGGTAGTCCCGCGAGTCGACCGCCTCGATCACCAACAGGCCGAGCCCGGGCCAGCCGAACACGGTCTCGACGATGATCGAGCCGTTCAGGAGCGCCACGAACAGGAGCGCCGCGAACGTCACCACCGGCAGCGCGGCGTTCTTGAAGGCGTGGCGCCAGATGACCCGGCGCTCCGGCAGGCCCTTGATGCGCGCGAGCTTGACGTACTCGCTGCCGAGCACGTCGAGCATCGACGAGCGCGTGAGCCGCATGAGCCCGGCGACGGCGAACCAGCCGAGCGTGATCCCGGGCAGCAGCACGTGCAGCGGCGTGCCGCGGCCGGAGGTCGGCAAGAGATGCAGCAGCACGCCGAAGATCAGCACGAGGACGAGCCCAAGCCAGAACGGCGGCACCGCCTGGCCGAGCGCCGCGAAGGCGCGCGCCGCGTAGTCGAGCGTGCTCCCGCGATGGACGGCGGAGTAGACGCCGACCGGCAACGCGACCGCGATCACGATCAGCACGGCCAGGCCGCCGAGCTCGAGCGTGGCGCCGTAGCGCTCGGCCACCAGGTCGAGGGCCGGACGGCGGAAGCGCACGGAGCGGCCGAAATCGCCCTGCAGCGCCTGGGTCAGGAAGCGCCAGTACTGGATCGCCCACGGCCGGTCGAGGCCGAGATGGGCGCGCACCAGCTCGATGTCGGCCTTCGACGCCTCCGCCGGCATCATGATCTGGATCGGGTCGCCGGACATCCGCACGAGCGCGAAGACCACGATCGACACGACGAACATCGAGACGATCGACTGGATGACGCGGCCGATGATGAAGCGCTGCATGCGCGCCTAGCGCTCGACGAACTCGACCGGCCTGGGCAAGGTCACCAGGAAGACGCAGCCGCCCTCGCTCGAGGCCGCGTGCTTGACGTCCGGAGGCGTGTACAGGTAGTCGCCGGCCTTCATGTGCTCGCGCCCGACCTGCAAGTCGCCCTCGACCACGAAGATCTCCTCGCCTGCCGGATGATTGTGGACGGGGAAGCGCGTGCCGGCCTCGAAGCGCACGAGCGCGGTCGAGCCGCCGGTCTCGACGTCGCGGCGGAGCACTTTCACCGAGGCTCCCGGGTCGGCAGCGCGCGCCAGCCGAGCTCGTCGCTCCGGAGCGCCGCGGGGAGCTTCACCGGCCCGGCCATGCTACGCGAGCCCCCAGAGCTGCCGGGTCGCGATGCGCGCGCCCTCGACCAACGCCTCGAACTTGGCCCAGACTACGCTGGGATGGATCTCGGTCGAGCCGGCGAACGTGGCGAAGCCGCAGTCGGCGCCCGCGATGACGTTCTCGCGCCCGACCACGCGCGCGAAGCGGCCGATGCGCTCGGCGATCAGCTCGGGATGCTCGACCAGCACGGTCGACTGCGTGATCGTGCCGGGGATCAGCACGGCGCCCTCGGGCAGCTTGACGCCTTCCCACACCCGCCACTCGTGCTCGTGCCGCGGGTTCGCGGCCTCGAAGGAGTAGGCACCCGCTCGGATCTTCAGCATGACATCCACGAAATGCTTCAGCTCGAGATCGTGGACCCGCGGGCCGATGTTGATGCCGTAGCACGTGTGCCAGCGAATCTGCTCGCGCGGCAGGCCGCGGAGCGCGTGGTTCAGCGCCTCGACGCGCACCTCGGCCCAGCGGCGCACCTCGTCGACGCTCAGGTCGGGGCGCGAGACGTAGTGGGTCGCCAGGTGCGGATCGTCGATCTGCACGAGGAGGCCCGCGTCGACGATCGCCCGGTACTCTTCGTGCATGGCGTCGGCGATCGCGAACAGGTATTCCTCGTCGGTCTTGTAGTAGGCGTTCCGCTGCCAGTCCTCGACGCTCGTCGGCGAGATCGACGGAATGAAGGCTTCGTCGGCGCCGGTCGCGGCGAGCGCTGCCTTGAGGTTCTGGATGTCGGTCTGGACGTGCTTGTGACCCGTGTAGGTCACGGGCCCGGTGCAGACCATGTGCAGCGAGCGCACGGCCGGGCTCGGCATCGCGCGCGAGAACCATTCGTAGAACTCGGGGAACGCGCGGACCTCGCGCGAGCCGCTCCACGGGTTGTTGCGGCCCTGGGGGTCGGGCTCGAAGCCCGACAACCGCTCGTTGACGTAGGGAATGAAGCCGGGCTTGCCCATCTCGCCGTCGTCGACGACGTCGACGCCGAGCTCGGTTTGCTTGCCGACGATGTCGCCGACCGCCCGGCGCACACGCGTCGCGAACGCGTCGGGATCGTAGGCGCGACCGGTGGCCTTGGCCTGGATCAGCTCGAGCAGATCGCCCGGACGCGGCAAGCTGCCCGCGTGGGTTGTCAGGATCCGGTCGGTACTGTGCTTCATGGCCTGACTCAGCTCGCCGGGCTTATGTATTCGTAGTTGTTCTCGAGCGGCACGTAGGCCAGAGACTGCCAGCCGCCGACCTTCTTGGTCATCGCCCAGGTGATCGACTTCACGCCGAGCATCACGCCGTAGTAGCCGTCGTAGAGCTTCTGGCCGAGCGCGCTCGTGAGGCCGGCGCGCTTGGCGGGGTCGAGCTCCTTCATGATCGTATCGATGTCCTCGTCGAACGGCCCCTCGGCGACCAGGTTGAACGCGCCCTTCGAGTGGATGATGCGGTTCCAGGCCAGGACCGGCTCGTCGAACGGGGGCGAGCCGTACACCCAGTGGGTCTTGTTGGTCTTGCGGTTGCGGCTCTTGGGTCCGAAGGTGCTGATCATCTCCGGGAAGCGCTTGGGCTTGATCCCCACCTTCTCCCAGTCGAGCGCGACCGCTTCCATGATGTCCGGGCCGTCGAGGGCGTAGACCATCACCATCGGATTCACCCGAACCTCGAAGCCACCGGCGTACCCGGCCTCGGCCAGGAGCTTCTTCGCGCGCTCCGGGTCGTAGGGCGGGATCTTCCAGTCCGTCTTGTAGCCCTTGTGGAACGGATAGTAGTAGTACGAGAACGGCGTCTCCGAGCCCTTGCCCTTCCACAGCGCGTTGACGATCGCCTTCTTGTTCACGGCGAGGTTCAACGCCAGCCGCACCTTCTGCGCGTTTTCTCGGCTCTTCGGATCCTTGGGATCGCCGACCCACGGGCACGTCGGGCAGTAGTCCTCCCGATCAGGCGTCGTCTGGCCGCCCAGGATCACCCAGTAGCATGCCGCGTTCTGCGCGTCGTGGAAGCGAAGTCCCGATTTCGCGGCCTGGTCCAGGTAGTCGCCGAAGACGATCCCGATGTCGAGCTCGCCCGCACGCAGGCCCGTGAGCCGCGTGGCCGGGTCGGGGATTCGGCGTATCACCAGCTCCTTGAAATCGGGCGTCTTCCGCCAGTGGTTGGCGACGGCCTCGAACCGGTGGAAGTCGCCCTGCCGGCCTTCGACGTGACGATACGGTCCGGTGCCGATCGGGTGGAGCGCCGCCTTCTCCTCACCGACCTGCTCGAGATATTTCTTCGGGACGACGTTCTGGTAGCCGACGAACTGCGTGAAGAGCGAGGGCACTTCCCAGACGCGGTTCTTGAAGTGCATGACGACCGTGAGCTTGTCCGGCGTCTCGATGCGATCGAGCTGCTGGCGGAAGAACGGCGAGGAGCCGCCGCCGGCGTCCGGCTTCAGGTTCTGCTCGACCGTGAACTTCACGTCCTCGGCGGTGAGGTCGCCCCAGCCCTCGTGGAACTTCACGCCCGAGCGGAGCTTGAACGTCCACGTCTTGAGCTCGTTCGACGGCTTCCATTCGGTCGCGAGCCCGGGGCGGTACTCGAACGTCTTCGGATCGCGCTGGATGAGCGGATCGTAGATGCAGTCCCACAGGGGCTTCTCCGACTGAACCGTTCGCCAGGCGAACGGGGTCTCGGTGCCCCACTGCCCGACGGCGACGACCAGACGGTCGCCGGCCGCGGCGCGGGCTGGTCGAGTCGACGAGATCAGCGGAGCGCCCACGACGGCGGCCGTGGCGGCTCCGGCGCGCTTCAAGAACGCTCGGCGATTGAGGGATCGGGCCATGGTGGCTTCCTCCGGCAAGCGAATGTGGCCGGATGGTATCGGGCGCGCATCGGACGTGTCAACGCCGACGGAGCATCGGGCGTCCTAGTATCCTGCTGCCGCCCATGGACACCGTGATGCCGCGCCCGCGCCCGTCGCTGACCTGGGGATTCGTCGCGGTGCTGTCCGCGGCGGCGGCGCTGAGGCTCTGGCGTCTCGGTCAGAACGGCTTCGCGAACGAGTACTACTCGGCCGGCGTTCGCAGCATGAGCCAGAGCTGGCACAACTTCGCCTACAACGCGTTTGACCCCGCCGGGTTCATCTCGGTCGACAAGCCGCCCGTCGCGCTCTGGATCCAGGTGGTGAGCGTCAAGCTGTTCGGCTTCCACCCGCTCAGCGTCCTGACGCCCCAGGCGCTCGAGGGCATCGCAGTCGTCGCGCTGCTCTACTACCTGATTCGGCGAAGCTTCGGGCCCGTCGCGGGGCTGCTCGCCGCGTTCTTCCTGGCCATCACGCCGGTCAGCGTCGCGATCGATCGTTCGAGCAATACCGACAGCTGCCTGGTGCTCGTGCTCCTGCTGGCCGCGTGGGCGCTGATGCACGCGATCGAGACGGGGCGTGCGGCGTTCGTCGTGCTCGCCATGGCGCTGATCGGCGTCGGCTTCAATGTGAAGATGCTGGCCGCTTTCGTCGTGCTTCCGACGTTCGCGCTCGTGTATTTCCTGGGCGCGCCAAGGCCGGGGTGGCGGCGAGTCGGCGACCTCGCCGTGGCGGGACTGGTCGTCAGCGTGGTGTCGCTCAGCTGGGTGGTCGCCTACGACCTGACGCCGGCGGAGCGTCGGCCGTATGCGGGCACCAGCGACAGGAACTCGATGGTCGAGCTCGTGGTCGGGCCCTACGGCATGGGGCGATTCGTCCGCGCCGCCGAGTTCAGGAGCGCGGCGTTCGCCACGGCGGCCGCGCCTGAGGGCCGCACCGCGATGCAGGCGGCCGAGTCGGGACCTCGCCGGGGCCTCGCGCGGCTTTTCGTCGGCGCGCCGGCGGGAGCGCTTCGGCTCGCCGACGGCCAGCTGGCTGGTCAGGTCGGCTGGCTCTTTCCTCTCGCCCTCGCCGGCCTCGTGCTCGGGGCGCTCGATGAACGCTGGCGGCGGCTCTCGCCGCGGCGACTCGCAGTGCTCCTGTGGCTCGGCTGGCTCGTCACCTACGGCGTGGTTTACAGCTATGCGGGCGGCTTCTTTCACTTCTACTACCTGGCCACGATGGCCCCGCCGCTCGCGGCCCTGGCCGCCATCGGCCTCGTGGGCTTGTGCGAGCTCTTCGTGCGCGGCGGCTGGCGCGCGCTGTTGCTGCCCGCGTGCCTGGCGCTGACGGCCGCGTGGCAGCTCTCCATCGACGCGAGCGCGATGGGATGGCGGCTCGGCGAGCCGCACCCGCTGCACGTGGCGCTCGTGGCGGGCACGTTCGCGTCAGTCAGCGCGCTGGCGCTCATCGTCGCGCTGCGCCGGTTCGGCGCCGGCGAGCGACGGCCGGCAGCGCAGGCGGTTGCCGCCGGCGCGGTGACGATCGGGCTCGCGTCCGTGCTCGTGGTGCCCTCGGCGTGGACGTCGAGCAGCGTGCTGGTACCGGGAGCCGGCGCGATCCCCTCAGCGGACCTCGCTCGCGTCGTGCCGATCACCGGCTCGCTGCCGGAGCGGGCTCGGTCCGCGGAGCCCTACGATCCCTCGGGGCTCGTCGCGTTTCTCGAGGCCAATCGCCACGGCGAGCGCTTCCTGCTCGCGACCAGCACGACACGGCTCGCGGCGCCGATCATCATCGGCTCGGGCCACGCCGTGATGGCGATGGGCGGCTTCCACGGGCTCGATCCAATCCTGACGCCGGAGAAGCTGGCGCGGATGGTCGAAGCCGGGCACGTGCGCTTCGTGATGGTCGGCGACGCGTCGTTCATCAGCCGGCGGCTCGGCGCCGACGTCGCGGCGCGTCCGATCGCCGAATGGGCGCAGGAGAAGGGCCAGCTCGTCGATGGGTTGCTCTGGCACGCGGGCGCGCTCGGCGGTCGTCGCTCCGGCCTGCGCCTCTACGATCTGCGACCCGCGCCGCTCGTCGCTGCTACTCCTTGATCTTCAAGTCCTCGTAGGACGGAAACGGCGAGTTGTGGATCCAGGTGATCGTGTGCTCGGTCACCCGCGGGCCGACTCCCATCAGCGCCCGGAAGTCCATGATCGGCGCGAACATGACGCGGTCGATCGTAAGCTGCTGGATCTTGTGGAGAAGCGCCTCGCGCCGTTTCGGGTCGCGCTCGCGCGCCTGCTGCTCGAAGAGATCGTCGATGTCCGGGTAGCCGCCGTAGGCGTAGGTGCCCTTGGAGAAGATGAACTCCTGCACCCGGCTGGCGGCGTTGCCCGAGTTGCCGACGCCCGTGATGAAGAGCGGCCGGAGCTTCCTCTCGCGCCAGGCGGTGTAGAACGTGGCGCGCTCCATCTGGCGCATCTTCACGCGGATACCGACGGAGTTGAGGTAGTTCACCACCGCCTCACCCATCGTGAAGAACGGCGGGATCGGAACGAGCTCGCCGGCGTCGATCCCGTTGGGATAGCCGGCTTCGGCGAGAAGCTGTTTGGCCTTCGCCGGGTCGAACGCGGGCGGCTCGACCTGGAGCGCGAAGTCCATCACGCGCGGCACGATCACGCCGGCCGGCGGGCAGAAGCCGAGGCACGCGGCGTCGTTGATCGCCTTGCGGTTGATCGCGTGATTGACCGCCAGCCGCAGGCGCCGGTCGGCCCACGGCGATTTTGAATCCCACTGGTCCGCGAACTCGAGCCAGTTGATCGACGCGTGGCGCGAGGCCACGATCTGGATCCGGGGATCACGCTTCACGTTGTCCGCGTCAGGGCCGTCGAGCGCGTACGCGATGTCCGCTTCGCCGGTCTTCAAGAGCGCGGCCCGCGTGGTGCCGTCGGTGACGCTCTTCATGATCAGGCGCTTGACGTACGGGACGTGCCGCCAGTAGCCCGGGTAGGCCTCCAGCACGACTTCGACACCCGGCGAGTGGCTCACGAACTTGTACGGCCCGGCGCCGATCGGGTTCTTGCGGAACGCTTCGTCGCCGACCTTCTCTAGATACCTCTTGGGCACGACGATCCCGGCGGCGGTCGCCGTCGTGCCGTAGAAGGTCATGAAGTCGGGCCACGGCTCCTTGAGCTGGAAGCGGATCGTGAGCGGGTCGACGATGTCGACCTGGCGCACGCGCGTTTGGAGCTCCTTCGCGCCGGCGCCGCGGTATCGCTCGTAGCTGAACTTCACGTCTTCGCTCGTGAGCGGATCGCCGTTGTGGAACTTGAGACCGGGGCGCAGCTTGAACTCGTACGTGAGCCCATCCGGGCTCTCGCGCCACGACTCCGCCAGGCTCGGGCCCATCTTGGTGCCGGGTAGCGGACGGACCATCGCGTCGTGGATCGCGTACAGCATGCCGAACGGCGTGATCTGCGGCGGGGCCGTCGAGGGATCGAACCACGTCGGCGCGAGCGTGACGTGCCAGGCCATCACCGCTTCGCCGGGCTGGGCGGCGCCGGCCGGGCTCACCGCGAGAGCGAACAAGACGGCCGACAGGAGTGAAGTGACCCGAGCCTTCATGAGGGCCTCCCCTGGATCAGCTCACGTATTCGTAGTTGTTCTCGAGCGGCACGTAGACGAGCGTCTGCCAGGCGTTGACCTTCTTGCTGACCGCCCACGTGAGCGATCGCATGCCGAGCATGACGCCGCGGTAGTCGTCGTACATCTTCTGGGCGAGTGCCTGCTGCATCCGCGCGCGCTTGTCGGCATCGAGCTCGCGCGAGATCGTGTCGACGTCCTCGTCGTAGACGCCGTCGCACAGGATGTTGAAAGCCCCCTTGGAGTGAATCGCGCGCTGCCAGCCGAGCACGGGCTCGTCGAAGGGCGGCGAGCCATAGACCCAGTGCGTCTTGTTGGTCTTGCGCGCGCGGTTCTTCGGCAGGAAGTTGCTGAACGCCTCCGGAACGCGCCGCACCTTGATGCCGATCTTCTCCCAGTCGAGCGCGACCGCCTCGACCATGTCGGGGCCGTCGAGCGCGTAGGTCATGACGAGCGGATTCATGCGGACCTCGAAGCCGCCGGCGTGCCCGGCCTCGGCGAGGAGCTTCTTGGCGCGCTCGGGGTCGTAGGGCGGCACCTTCCAGTCGGTCTTGAAGCCCTTGTGGAAGGGGTAATACCAGTACATGAACGGCGCCTCGGAGCCCATGCCCTTCCAGAGCGCACTGACGATCGTCTTCTTGTTGACGGCCAGGTTCAGCGCGAGCCGCACCTTGCGGGCGTTGTCGAGGCTCTTGGCGTCGGCCGGATCGCCGGCCCACGGGCACGTCGGGCAGTAGTCCTCGCGGTCGGGCGTCGTCTGTCCCTGCAGGACCACCCAGTGGCATGCCGCGTTCGGCGTCTCGTGAATGCGTAGCCCGGCCTTCTTGGCCTGATCGAGGTAGTCACCGAACACGTTGCCGATGTCGATCTCGCCGGACCTGAGGCCGGCCAGGCGCGTGGCCGGGTCGGGAATCCGCCGGATGACGAGCTCCTTGAACGCGGGCGTCTTGCGCCAGTGGTTGGCGATCGCCTCGAAGCGGTGGTAGTCGCCCTGCTTACCCTCGACGTGCCTGAACGGGCCGGTGCCGATTGGATGCAGAGCCGCTTTGTCCTCGCCAACGGACTCGATGTACTTCTTCGAGGTGATGTTCTGGTAGCCGACGAACTGGGTGAAGTTGGACGGCACCTCCCAGACCTTGTTCTTGAAGTGCATCACGACCGTGTGCTTGTCGGGCGTCTCGATCCGGTCGAGCTGCTGGCGGAAGAACGGCGCGGAGCCGCCCTGCGCGTCGGGCTTGAGGTTCTGCTCGACGGTGAACTTCACGTCCTCGGCGGTCATCTCGCCGAAGCCTTCGTGGAACTGCACGCCCGAGCGCAGCTTGAACGTCCACGTCTTGAGCTCGTTCGACGGCTTCCACTCGGTGGCGAGCCCGGGGCGGTATTCGAACGTCTTCGGGTCGCGCATGATCAGGGGGTCGTAGGCGCAGTCCCACAAGGTCTTCTCGGACTGGCTCGAGCGCCACGCGAACGGGGTCTCGATGCCCCACTGCCCCACGGCCACCACCAGACGCTCG
>DATEMW010000055.1:0-11564 GCA_035275385.1 Candidatus Methylomirabilota bacterium
TGTCTGGCTCACGCCGCGAGCGTCACGTCGCGGATCCGTCTGGCGACGGGGCTCCTGATCGCGCCGTACTATCACCCGGTTCCGCTCGCCCGGGAGATTCAGACGCTGTGGTCGCTGTCGGACGGCCGATTCGTGCTGGGCATCGGACCGGGCTGGGATCAGCACGAGTTCGAGACGCTTGGCATGAAGCTCTCCGAGCGCGGCCGCCGGACCGACGAGGTCATCGCGGCGCTCCGCCGTCTCGTGACCGAGCGCGACGTGAGCTTCGAGGGCCGCTACTATCGATTCAGCCGCGTCACGATCGAGCCGCGATTGCCGCGCTTTCCGGAGCTGTGGGTGGGCGGCGGCTCGAAGATCCAGACGTCACTCTCGCCCGACAAGCCCTACATCGTTCCGACCGTGCTGGACCGGATCGCCGGCGCCGACGGCTGGCTCGCCCGCGCCGCCGGCAGTCAGCAGATGGTCAAGGACGACGTCCGCGCGATCCGCGCCCACCTGGGCAAGATCGGACGCGATCCGAATTCGCTGCGCTATGGGCATCTGAACTTTGTGCACCTGGTCGACACGAACGACCGCGAGCGGGCGCTCGCGCTGCAGCGGCCCATCTTCGAGCGCGTGATGGGCACGCACCGCAGCTTCGAGAATCTTCAGCAGTCCTACTTCCTCGGGACCACGCGCGAGATCGTCGCGCGCATTCGCGACCTCGAGGCCGCCGGCGTGCAGGACATGGTCCTGGCCACCTGCGACTACGATCTCGAGCAGCTCGAGCGCTTCGCGAGCGAGATCGTCAGCGCGTGGTCTTGAAGCGGAAGTCTTTCGAGACGCTGAGGTTGCCGGCGGCGTCGCGCGACCGCACCCGGAAGTGATACCAGGTGCCGGGCCTCAGGCCGCCGATCGTCTGCGTGTGCGATGTCTGCAGGGACGCGTTCAACGGCGCCTGGCCGCCGTAGGATTTCGTCACGCCGTATTCCACCTGGGTATCGCTCGGCTCGTTCGTCGTCCAGCCGATCACGGCGCCGGACGCCGTGACCGACGTCGTGATTCCCGAGATGGTCGGGGCCGTGGCGTCGGCGACGACCGCGTTCGCCACTCGCACCGAGACGCCGGCTGACGTCGCCAGGTTACCGGCGGCGTCGCGAGCCACCGCCGTCAGGACGTGCGTCCCCTCGGCCGCCGCCGTCGTGTTCCATGCGACGGTATAGGGCTGAGTCGTGACCTCCGCCCCGAGCCTCATCCCGTCGAGCTGAAACTGAACCCCGGCCACGCCGACATTGTCGGTGGCGCTCGCCGAGATCGTCACCGTGCTCTTCACGGTGTTGCCGGAGCCTGGAGCGGTGACGGCGACGGTCGGCGGCGTCGTATCGCTTTGCGGCGGAGGCGGTGCGGCGGCCCCGACACCGGTCAGGATCGTGGAGAGCGTGCCGCCGGCGGCCGCGAAGGTCAGCGTCGTGCTCACGGTGGTCGCGACCGTCGGCGTGAAGCGAACTTTCACGGTTTGCGTGGTGCTCTGGCCGGCGAGCGTGAAGGGCGTGCCCGACACGACGCTGAAGGGCGCACCCACGGACGCGGATCCGGAGATCGTCCCGCCGCTCGTGTTAGAGACCGTGAAGCTCTGTTCGGCGAAGCTGCCCACGGCGACGGTGCCGAAGCTCACCGAGCCCGTCGGGCTCACCGCGAGCTCGGAACGCGAGATCGCGCTCGCGACGTTCGAGCACGCGCTCTCGTTGCCGGCCGCGGCGATCGCGCTGACCGCGACGTTGTAGGAGGCGCCGGTAGTGAGTCCGGTCAGCCGGAAGCTGACGCGCTGACCCGCGGTCGGGCTCGACGTGGGCGAGGCCACCGGGGCCCACGAGGATCCCGCGCACGGCGAGCCGGACGTGCCGTAGTAGACGCGATACGACGCGAGATCGGTGAGGGGAGTGCCGTCGGTGTTGGTCGTCGGCGCGGTCCACGTCGCGTCCAGGATTCCGGCGACGCCCGGCGTGGACGCGAGGAGGAGAACGAGGGCGAGCCCGAGGCTCGTGACGGCCGCTCGCGCGTTCGTGGTTCGCATCGTTGACACTTCCCCTCTGCCGTTCGCGTCGCGCGTCGGTGCGCGGGTTCTTCGTGCGAGAGACGCGGTGCATCGGCGATGCCACGCCACGACGGCGACGAGGGGAGGGCGGCAACTGACTGGAAAGTAGAGATCGCGAGCCAGGAGATTTGCATCGATGAGATTGCCGCGAGCGCGGACGATGCCACGAAGGACCAGACGAAACGCACGAGCGTTGTGTGCGTGACGCCGCAGATTTGAGAACGTCGCAATACTGCGAATCGCGGCGGGAGGGACGCCGTCGGATGCTAGACTCGCCGCCGCGCGCTCATGTCCTCTTACGTGATCGTCTGGATCCTGCTCATCCTCGCGTGGGCGGCGAACTTCGTCATCCGGATCGGATTCTCCGCGCTGCTGCCGTCGATCATCGACGAGCTCTCGCTCTCGTACACGCGCGCCGGCCTGCTGGCCTCGGCGTTCTTCTACGCGTACGTCCTCATGCAGATCCCGTCGGGTCTCCTGGGCGATCGATTCGGCCGCCGCCGCGTGCTGCTGATCGGCCTCGTCGGCGGCGCGCTCGCCGCGGGCCTCACCGGTCTGGCCGGGTCGTTCCTGACACTGTTCCTGGCGCGTGCGCTGACGGGCGCCTTTCAGGGATCACTGTTCTCGAACGACCGCGCGATCATCGCGACCGTCACGCCGCCGGAGCGCATCGGCCTGGGCCAGGGCGTCTCGTTCTCCGGGCCGGGGCTCGGCCTCACCTTCGGGCTCGTGATCGGCGGTCTTCTGGTCGAGTTCCTGCCGTGGCGAACCGTGATGATGCTGTTCGGGCTGGGCCCGCTCGCGGCCGCCGCGCTGATCGCCCGCTACGTGCCGGCGCCGGCGCCCGCCGCGATCCGGACGGCGGTGGGTCAGCGGTTGCGGAGCCTCTTCACGAACGGACCGCTGTGGGTGCTGGCGCTCGTCAGCCTCTGCGCGATCGCCAACCAGTTCATCCTCGCCACGTGGTCACCGCTGTTCTTCGGCGAGGTCGGCGTCACCGACGTGGCGCGCGCCGGCAGTTACGCGGCGCTGCAGGGGATCGCGGCGTCCCTGGGGATGGTCGCGAGCGGCTGGGCGCACGACTACCTGCTCGAGCGGGGCTACAGCTCGAAGACCGTGATCGTGGCGGGGCTGGCCGGGGTCACGCTGTCGATGTTCGCGATGGCCGTCGTCATCGCGCAGCGGTCGATTCCGGCGCTGGCGGTCGTGCTGTTCGTGGCCGCGTTCTTCTGCTGGTCGATCTGGGGCGCGGTCTACGCGCTGCTGGCGCGGCTGGTCCGCCCCGAGGAGCTCGGCACGGCGTTCGGCTTCAGCAACAGCATCAGCTTCGTCGGCGCCATCGTCGGCCCCACCGCGACCGGATGGGTGCGCGATCTGACGGGCTCGTTCAGCGCCGGCTGCCTGCTGGCGGCGGCCCTGGCGCTGATCGGCGTGGCACTCGCGCTCGCCGTTCCGGTGCCGGCGGCTACGGTCACACCGCCGCGACGCCCTCGACCTCGATCAGAAAGTCCGGGTGGAACAGCGCCTTGACCACGATCAAGGTGCTGGCCGGGAGCTCGCCCTGGAAGACCTCGCTGCGCGCCTGAGCGACAGCGGGGAAGTCCTCGAGCTTGGTGATGTAGGTCGTGATCTTCATGAGGCTCGTGAGATCACCGCCGGCCGCGCGCAGGACGCCGCGGAGGTTCTCGAACACCTGCCGCGCCTGCGCGCGGACGTCGCCCTTGCCGACGATGTTGCCGGTCGCGTCCCACGCGACCTGCCCCGAGATGTAGAGCAGTCGCCCGCCTTCCATCCGCGTCGCCATCTTGTAGTTCGCGACCGGTTTTGCCTCGGGTGTCGCGATCGTGCTGAACGGCATTGTCGATCCTCCTTCTAGAGGCACGCCTACGCGATCGCCGCGATGACTTCGATCTCCACGAGGAACTCAGGACGCGCCAGCCCGGGAATCTCGACCAGGGTCGAGGCCGGGAAATCGCCCTTGTAGAACTCGCGGCGCACCGGAGCGCCTCCCTGGCGCCAGGAGTCGATATTCAGGACCCACGTGGTTTCCTTCACCGCGCTCGCCGGCGTCGCGCCCGCGGCCCGCAGCACGTGGCCGATGTTCTCGTAGACCTTCTCCGCCTGACGACGCCAGTCGTCGACCCCGGCCACGGAGCCGTCGGGATTGTTCGAGACCTGACCGGCCAGGTAGAGGAGGCGCCCGCCGTTGACGATCACGCCCTGGTAGAAATCGCCGCCATGGTTCTCGACGTTGTACTTGTCGAGCAGCGGCTTGCCGGCGCCGGAGCCGCCGAGATCCACGACCAGCTCCACCTCGATGAGCATCGCCGGATCGGCCAGGCGGCGCACGACCAGCCCGGTCGAGGCCGGGCGCGCGCCGAAGAACTTGTTGCGCTCGGCGCGGCCGCCGGCGTTGTAGGCGTCGATGTCGGTCACGTAGGTGAGCTGCTTGACCACGTTGTCGAATCTCGCGTCGGCGCGCGCGAGGATCGCTTGCAGCCGCTCGAACGTGCGCCGCGTCTGCGGCGCCATGCCGCCCGGGACGAGCTTGCCGTCCGGACCTCGGCCGGTGAGCCCGGCCGTGAAGAGCACGCTCGAGGGATTGACGCTGACGCCGGGCATGAAGCCGCGGCCGCTCTCGACCGGGCGTTCGGCGAGAATATCTCGACGATCCATCACGTCCTCCTTCTGGAGACGATCCGTATCACGATGACGCCGCTGGGATCGGGCCAGAGGCGCCCATACTGCTCCTCGGCTCTTGCGTGGTCAAGGTGCCTCTCGTCCAAACGGGGCTTGTTCTTGACGCGTTCGCGCTAGTCTCTATCATCGATAGCAGGGCCCGAGACGAAGTCGAACTGGAGGCAGTCATGAGCAGACGAATCACCGCCGGCATCGCGATTATGGCTCTCGCGGTGGTGTGGCTCGCCGCGTGTTCGACGACCACCGAGCAGGGCGCCGTCGGAGTCGAGCGAAAGCAGCTGCTGCTCGTGTCGTCGGCCGAGATGGATCAGGCCGCGGCCGCCGCGTACCAGAACGTGCTCAAGGAGCAGACCCCGAAGGGCAACGTCAACAAGGACGTCCAGCAGACTGAGCGGGTTCGCGGTATCGCCAAGCGGCTCATCCCGCAAACCGCCGTGTTCCGCAAGGACGCGCCCGACTGGAAGTGGGAGGTGAACGTGTTGACGTCGCCCGAGGTCAACGCCTGGTGCATGCCCGGCGGGAAGATCGCGGTCTACACCGGCATCATCGAGAAGCTGAGCATCACCGACGACGAGCTCGCCGCGGTCATGGGGCACGAGATCTCTCACGCGCTGCGCGAGCACGGGCGCGAGCGCGCCTCGCAGCAGGCGGCGACCGGCGTCGGCGCGAGCCTGGCCGGAGTCGTCGCCGACATCTTCCTCCCGGGCAGCGGTCAGCTGGCCACCGCGGGCGCCGGAGCGGCGGGACAGCTTGCCTACAACCTGCCGTATTCGCGGCTCCAGGAAACCGAAGCCGACCGGATGGGCGTCGAGCTCGCCGCGCGCGCCGGCTATGATCCCCGCGCGGCGATCGCGCTCTGGCAGAAGATGGCCAAGCTCTCGAGCGGCGGGGCGCCGCCGCAGATCCTCTCGACGCATCCGTCGAACGACACCCGCATCAAGGATCTGGAGGTGTTTTCTCAGCGCGTGCTGCCGCTGTACGAGCAGGCGCGGGCCGCGAAGTAGCGCCCTTCTCGAAACCGAGGCGTTCGCATATACTCTGCGCGCTCGAGCGGGATACCGCTTCCTGCGCGGAGAACCAGGTGCCGATCCTCAGCGTTCGCGACGTCACGGTCCGGTTCGGTGGCATCATCGCACTGGACGGGGTCTCGTTCGACATCGAGCCACGACAGATCGTGGGCTTGATCGGCCCGAACGGTGCCGGCAAGACCACGCTCTTCAACTGCTTGAGCCGTCTCTACACGGCCTCGGCGGGCACGGTCACCTTCGAAGGCGCCCCGCTCCTCCGCCAGCCGGCGCACAGCATCGTGGGGCTCGGGATCGGCCGTACCTTCCAGAATCTGGCGCTCTTCCCCACGCAGAGCGTGCTCCAGAACGTCATGGTCGGCGCGCACTGCCGCACCTCGAGCGACTTTCTTTCGAACGCGCTCAAGCTCGGCTGGGTTGCGCGCGAGGAGGCCCAGTGC
Source organism: Candidatus Methylomirabilota bacterium (assembly GCA_035275385.1). Taxonomy (GTDB): domain Bacteria; phylum Methylomirabilota; class Methylomirabilia; order Rokubacteriales; family CSP1-6; genus AR31. The sequence goes on from DATEMW010000055.1 coordinate 6,240, forward strand.
CGGGCCCGCGCGGAGGAGCTCCTCGATTTCCTCGATCTGCGCCAGGTCGCCCATCATCCGGCGGCCGGGCTGCCGTTCGCCACGCTCAAGCGCGTCGAGCTCGCGCGCGCGCTCGCCAGCCGCCCGAAGCTCCTGCTCTTGGACGAGCCGGCGGGCGGGCTCAATCACGAGGAAGTCGGCGCGCTCGGCACGCTCATCCACCGCATTCGCTCCGAGGCCGGGCTGACGGTCCTGCTGGTCGAGCACCACATGAGCCTGGTCATGCAGGTCTCGGACAAGGTGGTCGTACTCGATTTTGGCCGGAAGATCGCCGAGGGCACGCCGGCGGAGGTCCAGCGCGACCCCGAGGTGATTCGGGCGTATCTCGGCAGCGAGGCCGCGTGAGCGCGCTCCTCGAGGTCCAGCAGCTCGAGGCCTTCTACGGACGCACGAAGGCGCTGCACGGGGTCAGCTTCAGCATGGCGCGCGGCGGGATCACGACGATCCTCGGCGCCAACGGCGCCGGCAAGACGACCACGTTGCGCGCGATCTCGCGCATGGTGCGCACGACCGGCTCGATTCGCTTCGAGGACGAGCCGCTCGAGCGCAAGGCCACCGAAGACGTCGTCCAGCTCGGCATCGCGCATGCGCCCGAAGGCCGCGGCACGTTCGTGCACCTCACGGTCGAGGAGAACCTGCGCCTGGGCGCGTGGGGCCGACGCGAGCGAGGCAGCCTGAGGGACGACTTCGAGCGCGTGTTCGGCTACTTCCCGGTGCTCCGAGAGCGCCGGCGCCAGGCGGCCGGGACGCTCTCGGGCGGCGAGCAGCAGATGCTCGCGGTGGCCCGTGCGCTGATGCTGCGTCCGCGGCTCCTGCTGCTCGACGAGCCCTCACTGGGGCTGGCGCCCCTGGTCGTGCGCGAGATCTTCCGGATCCTCAGAACGATCAATCAGACCGGAGTCAGCATCTTGCTCGTCGAGCAGAACGCGGCGCTGGCGCTCGACTTGGCCGACCACGTGTTTCTCCTCGAGACCGGACGCGTCGTGATGGAAGGGCCGTCCGACGTGCTGCGCCGCGACGACGCGATCCGGCGCGCGTACCTGGGGTACTGACGTGGACATCTTCATCCAGCAGGTCGTCTCGGGCCTCGCCACCGGCGGCATCTACGCGAGCCTGGCGCTGGCGCTGGTCATGATCTATCAGGCCACCGACGTCGTGAACTTCGCCCAGGGCGAGCTGGCCATGTTCGCGACCTACATCTGCTGGACGTTCCTCAATGCCGGCTTCCCGTACTGGGTCGCGTTCCTGTCCACCTTGGCCATCGCGTTCGTCGGCGGCGTCGTGATCGAGCGCGTGCTGATCCGCCCGGTCGAGAACGCGCCGATCCTGACGATCGTGATGGTGACGCTCGGGCTCCTGGTCATCTGTAACAGCGTGGCCGGCTGGATCTGGACCTACGTCCAGAAGCCGTTCCCGAGTCCGTTCCCGGAGAGACCGTTCAAGGCGGGCAACATCGTCTTCGGCGCCCACGATCTCGGCGAGATCCAGGTCACCTTGCTGGTGCTGCTCTGCATCTATCTGTTCTTTCGGTTCACGCCGCTCGGACTCGCAATGCGCGCAGCCGCGCACAATCCGGTCTCGAGCCGTCTCGTCGGGATCCGCGTCGGCTGGATGCTGGCGCTCGGCTGGGGCCTGGCGGCCGTGTTCGGCGCCGTCGCGGGCATGATGGTGGCGCCGGTGCTCACGCTGGAGCCCAATCTGATGGGCGGCGTGCAGATCTACGCGTTCGCGGCGGCGACGCTCGGCGGCTTCACGAGCCCGGGCGGCGCGGTGCTGGGCGGCTTCATCGTCGGCGTCGTCGAGAACCTGGTCGGCACCTACGTGCACTTCATCGGCACCGAGCTCAAGTTCACGGTCGCGCTGGCGATGATCATCGTGGTGCTACTGGTCAGGCCGACCGGCCTGTTCGGCAGCACGATAGTGAAGCGGGTGTGAGCGCCTCACGGCTGCCGCGCGTCGCCGGCCTCCTGGCGCTCGTGCTGATCGCGTGCGCGCTGCCGTTCGTGATGAGCAACTTCCGGCTCTTCCAGTTCTCGCAGGTCTACATTTACGCGATCGCGATCCTCGGGCTGAACATGCTGACCGGCTACAACGGGCAGTTCTCGCTCGGACACGGCGCGTTCTACGCGATCGGCGCCTACGCCTCGGCGATCATGATGGATCGCTGGAACATCGGCTATGGCTGGACGATCCCGGTGGCCGGCGTGCTCTGCCTGATCGTGGGATTTCTGTTCGGCCTGCCGGCGCTCCGGCTCGAAGGGCTCTATCTGGCGCTGGCCACCTTCTCGCTGGCGCTGGCGGTGCCCCAGATCCTCAAATACTTCGAACACTGGACGGGCGGCTCGCAGGGCATCGTGCTCAACAAGCCCAACGCGCCGTTCGGTCTCAAGCTGAATCCCGATCAGTGGCTCTACTACCTGACCCTCGGCGTCCTGATCGTCCTGTTCTGGCTCGGGGCCAACCTCTTGAAGGGCCGTATCGGGCGCGCGATCGTGGCGATCCGCGACAACCACATCGCCGCCGAGGCGATGGGGATCAACACCGCCCTCTACAAGTCGCTCGTGTTCGGCGTGAGCGCGGCCTACACCGGAGTGGCGGGCGCCTTGTCGGCTTCGGTCATCGCCTACGTCGCGCCGGACTCTTTCAACGTCTTCTTGTCGGTGACCTTGCTGATCGGCAGCGTCATCGGCGGGCTGGCGTCGATCTCCGGCGCTGTCTTCGGAGCCCTGTTCATTCAGTTCGTGCCCAACTGGGCTCAGGACATTTCCAAGGCGGCGCCGTGGGCGATCTTCGGCGTGTTCCTGATCGGCTTCATGTACCTCATGCCGTTTGGCATCGCCGGGGGCATCCGGCTACTCTGGATCCGGGCCACCCGGTCTCGAGTTCCACAAGAGGGGCGGAGCGCCGTCCCCACGCAGGCCCATACCACGACGTGAATGGAGGAGTCCTCATGAGACGTACCCGGCAACTGCTCGCCATCGTGCTCGCGCTGGGCATGGCCGCTCTGGCCACGGTCCCGGCCGGTGCCCAGACGGTGGTCGGCGTCACCGCCACCGAGATCAAGATCGGCAACACCAACCCCTACAGCGGGCCGGCCTCGGCCTACGGCACGATCGGCAAGGTCATCGGCGCCTACTTCAAGAAGGTCAACGACGAGGGCGGCGTCAACGGACGGAAGATCAACTACATCAGCTACGACGACAGCTATTCGCCGCCCAAGACCGTCGAGATGGTGAGAAAGCTGGTCGAGCAGGATCAGGTGGCCGCCCTGTTCCAGACCCTGGGGACGCCGCCGAACAGCGCGATCCACAAGTACGTGAACCAGCAGAAGGTGCCGCACCTGTTCGTGGCCACCGGCGCCACCAAGTGGAACGATCCGCAGAACTTTCCGTGGACGATGGGCTATCAGCCCAACTATCAGACGGAAGGCCGGGTCTACGCGGCACACGTGCTGAAGAATCACCCCAACGCGAAGATCGGCATCCTCTACCAGAACGATGACTACGGGAAGGACTACCTGAAGGGCTTCGAGGACGGCCTGGGCGACGCGAACAAGAAGATGATCGTGATGCGCCAGAGCTACGAGGTCACCGATCCCACCATCGACTCCCAGATCGTGAATCTGAAGAACAGCGGCGCCAACGTGTTCTTCAACATCACGATCCCGAAGTTCGCCGTGCAGGCGATCAAGAAGGCACACGACATCGGCTGGAAGCCGACGCACTATCTGAACAACGTCTCGAGCTCCCTGGCCACGGTGCTCAAGCCCGCCGGGCTCGAGGCGTCGAAGGATCTCATCACCGCGCTGTACATGAAGGAAGTCACCGATCCGCAGTGGCGCAACGACAAGGGCTTCACCGACTGGGTGGCGTTCATGAAGAAGTACTACCCGGAAGGCGCGCTCGACGATCAGTCGAACGCGTTCGGCTACAACGTCGCCATCCTGATGACCCAGGTGCTCAAGCAGTGCGGCAACGATCTCTCACGCGAGAACATCATGAAGCAGGCGGCGAACCTCAAGAACTTCGAGCTGCCGCTGCTGTTGCCGGGTATCAAGGTCAACACGAGCGCCACCGACCACGCGCCGATCGAGCAGGAGCAGCTCGCCAGGTTCAACGGCGAGAAGTGGGATCTCTTCGGGGATCTGTTCGAGGCCGTCCGCAAGCACTGACCGTTTCACCGGGCGGGGCGGCCGGGTCGCGGCCGTCTCGCTCGGCTCAGTCTCGCGCGTGCGTCTTGTCCGCACCGCCCGCGCCGCGCCGCCAGTACCAGATCTCGAGCTCTCTTTTGAGTCGTCCGAGCATCGGCTTCCTCGGCTCGACCGGTGCCGTCCCTCGCACGATGCGGGACGGGCTCGAAACGGACTGCGGCGTGACGTCGCGGGACACGGGCGGGAGTCCGGGCGATTTCGCCTTGCGGATACTGAGGCTCCACGGCTTCGCCGCCCGCCGCGAGGCGCCGTCGAGCTCGGACTCGACCTCGTCGTTGCCTCCCACCGCGGAGGCGGCGGTGGGCGCGGCGCTCGACGCGGCGACAGCGACGCTTGCGGACACGCGCGCGGCCGGCTCCGGGATGACGTCGGCCGGTGGGAGCACGATCGGAGGACGGCGGAAGAAGTGGCTCGGCTCGCTCACGGTCGGGGCGGCGGGCGCGACGCCGACCTCTTCCAGGTAGCGTCGGAGGGGTTCGGGGTTGCCGTGGCGATACGCGCCGATGAGCGAGAGCGCCACCGCGGGATGGACGCTCGCGGCCGGCTCGTAGGACGCGCGCCGGCCGAGGACCTTCAGGTCGCCGGTGACGCGGTGGCGAAGCGTGACCTGGAAGCTGTGCGGGCCCGAGCCCCAGTGACTCGCATCGAGCTGATCGACCGGCGAGCATTCGCCGACGATCGTCCACACGGGAGCCAGCTCGCCGAGGGCGAGCGCCAGGGCCCTCTGGAAGTCGGCCTGGGCCAGCATGAATGGATGGACGTCGGGCTCGCCCCTACAGGGCGAGCTCGTTCCTCACCGAGCGGACACCCGGCACGCCGCGCACCACGTCGGATGCGTGCGACTTGGCCTTCGGGTCCTGGACCTTACCGCGTATGGTCACGACGCTGTTATCCGAGCGCACCTTGATGGACGCGTCCTTGAGCTGCGTGTCCTTGAGGAGCCGTTCGCGGATCGCCGTTTCGATCGTGTCGTCCTTCGCGTCGACCGCCTGGCGCAGGTCGTCCGGCACGATCTGAAGCGCGCTGCTCACGCCGGTCGCGCCCGAGATACCGCGCGCGATGTCTTCGGCCGCGGC
>DATEMW010000056.1:0-2469 GCA_035275385.1 Candidatus Methylomirabilota bacterium
GCGCGACCACCACGCCGCGCGCCTGAGCGAAGCGCTCGATGCGCTCGTGGAGCCGCGGACCGCGGCCGAGCTGGTGCCGGTGCTATTTCGTCGCGAGCTCGACAGCCATCAGCTGAGCTTCGCCGTCGGCGAGGCGCTCGCGCACCTCAGATTCCTCGAGGACGAAGGGCGGGCGGTCCGCCTCGTGGACGCCGACGGCGTCCACCGGTTCCGCAAGGCCTGACCGCGCGCGTCTGACGTCTCAATAGCCGAGCGCGCGGTCTCGCTCGGCCGCTGCCGGGTCACGCTCCGCCGCCGGACCGTAGCCGCCGGCGCCCGGCGTTCGCACCAGCACGACGTCGCCGCGCTTGAGGACGTGCTGGCGTCGGTTGTCGATCGACACGCCGTTGATCTGCACGTCGCCGAGCCCGCCGTCGCCGCCGCCCGCGAAGCCCGGCGCCGCGAACTTCGTGCGCTCGGCCATGAACGAGGCGACGATCGGCGCATCCGACTCGCACACGAACACGATGTCCTGGCCGAGCCCGCCGCGAAACCGCCCGGCGCCGCCGGAGCCCGCCGTCAGCTTCTTCTCGCGAAAGAAGAGCGGGCTGTTGCGCTCGGCCACCTCGATCGGCGTCGACGAGATGTTGCTCGGCCACGACAGCACGTGCTCGCCGTCCTTGGTGGGCGTGGCGCCCATGCCGCCGTTGAAGAAGAAGATGTTCGTGTAGGGGCGCCCGTCCGGTCGCAGTCCCGTCTGCTGAACGGCCCAGAGTGGTGAGCCCGCCCCGGCCATCACACGGTCGGGGATCACCTGGTGCAGCGCGCCGAAGAGCAGTGCCGGCACGTAGTGGCCCGTCACCGCGCGGCTCACGACGGCGGCCGGGAAGCGCGGGTTGAGCAGACACCCCTCCGGCGCGGTCACGCGCATCGGGCGGTACATGCCCTCGTTGTTCGCCAGGCCGGGCAGGAGCGCGCACTTGATCGCGTACGCGGTCATCGCATAGGTGTACGCCAAGACACAGTTGATCGCCCGCGGCTGCTGCGGCGAGGTGCCGGCGTAGTCGGCGGTGATCTCGTCGCCGGCGATCGTGAGCGCCACCTTGTAGTCGAGCGGCTCGTCGACGCCGTCGGTGCGCATCGCGTAGCGGTACGTCCCGTCCGGGACGGCGCGGATCGCCTCGCGCATGGCCCGCTCGGCCCGCGAGAACAGCTCGTCGCCGAGCTCGTCCAGCGACTCGAGGCGTGCGGCGTCCATCAGCGCGAGCAGGCGCTTCTCCATGAGCTCGTTCGCGCCGACCTGCGCCCAGATGTCGCCCACGGTCTGATCCGGCGTGCGCACGTTCGCGCGGATCATCTCGATCAGGGTCTCGTCGGGCCGCCCCTCGCGGATGAACTTCATCAGCGGGATGTGCAGCCCTTCCTCGAAGACCTCGCGCGCCTCGATCGCGCGCAAGCGTCCGCCGATATCGGGCATGTGCGAGGTCGTCGCCGAGAACGCGACGAGGCGACCGGCGCGGAAGATCGGCTTGAGGACGCTGACGTCGCTCATGTGCCCGGTGCCCATCCACGCGTCGTTGGTGATGAGCACGTCGCCGGGCCGCATCGCGGCCGGCCCCATCGCACGCAGGAAATGGCGGACGGTCGCGGGCAAGGTGCCGATGAACGAGGGGATGCTGCCGGTGTTCTGGGCCAGCGAGTAGCCCCGGGCGTCGGTCAGCATGCAGGCGAAGTCGTTCGCCTCGTTCGACAACGTTGAGAACGACGTGCGCACGATAGCCTTGGCCGCCTCGTCGACCACCGAGATGAGGCGCGTCCACAGGACCTCGAGCGTGATCGCGTCGAAGTGGCTCATGGCTCGAGCGTCACGATCACGTTGCCGGTCGGCGCCACCGTGAAGCCGGCGCGCGGACCCACCACGAGCGTGGAGCCCTCTTCCTCGACGACCGCCGGGCCGGCGAATCGATTGCCGACGGCCAGACGCGCGCGGTCGTACACGGTCGTCTCGACGAAGTCGCCGGCCTCGGGAAACCAGACCGGACGGCGCCCCTTGACGGCCGATTCGGCGCCTCGCGCGCGCCCCTGAAGGACCACCTCGCTCCCCGCGACCGGCGCGCGGACGGCGACGCGGATGTTGATGAACTCGACCGGCACGTCGGGCGGCGTGAGCGAGAACTTCTCGCGGTAGGCCGCCTCGAAGGCTTGCGTGAGCGCGCGGCGGACGGCGTCCTGATCACGGCCGTCGTATGGCCCATCGGGCAGGTCCACCACGAGATCGAACCCCTGGCCCAGGAAGCGGCCGTCGGCCAGCCGCTGAAAGCGCGCGGTCTCGAGCTTGAGCCCCGTGTCGCCCATGACCGCGCGCGCCTCGTCCTCCAGGGCGCGGAACGCGCGCTCGAGCGCGCCGAGATCGCCGCGGTCGAGCCGGATGCCAACGGTGGCGACGCGGTCCACGCGCGCGGGAGCGACCAGGAGGCCCAGCGCCGAGGC
>DATEMW010000057.1:0-8934 GCA_035275385.1 Candidatus Methylomirabilota bacterium
GACGCCGGCTGCGACATCGTCGGCGCGTGCTGCGGCTCCAACCCCGAGCACATCCGCCTCATCGCCGAGATCGTCCGGGCGCGAGCGCGCTAAAGCGCCCGCAGTGCCGGCCGCGCTGTCGACCGCGCCGAGAGTTTTCACAGCCCTTCCGCTCGCCATCGATCCCGACGAGGTGCTGCGCTTCCAGGGCTACAAGAAGTCGGTCGACACGCCGAGCCCGGAAGTGCGGGCGCTCTTCGACGAGGCGCTGGCGCTGGGGCGCACCCTGCTCGCGCCGCAGGCCGTCGTGCGCTGGCTCGAAGTCGCGCGCGTCGAGGCCGACACCGTCCTCGCCGGTGGCGTCACGCTGACGATTCCCGACGTCCGGCGTCTGTGGGGGCCGATCGAATGGGTCGCGACGGCCGTGTGCACGATTGGCGACGGGCTCGAGCGGCGGGTCGCCGAGCTCTGGGACGCGCGCGAGCTCCCGCTGGCCTCGATGCTCGACAGCGTCGGCTCCGGTGCGGTGGAGAGTCTCGCGGAGTACGTGAACGACCTGCTCTGTCAGGAAGCGATTCCGGTCGGGTTGCCGGTGACCAACCGGGTGAGCCCCGGCTACGGAGACTGGGACGTGACCCAGCAGAAGGCGTTGTTCGCGCTCTGCTCCGGGGATCCGATCGGCGTCAGTCTCAACGAGGCCTGTTTCATGAGCCCGGTGAAGTCGATCTCGCTGCTGGCCGCTGCCGGCGAGCACGCGCGGGTCGACCACTACTTCAGCCAGTGCGCCCGCTGCTGGATGCGCGACTGCGCGTACCGGCGCACGCCGGCCCGAAAGACCGTCCACCGCTGACGATCTGATACGATGCGGGGATGCGGAGGGATAACATCATCCTCGTGGGGTTCATGGGCGCCGGGAAATCGGTGTGCGGACGCCTGCTTGCGCGCCGTCTCGGCCGTTGCTTCGTCGAGACCGACGACATGATCGTGGCCCGCGAAGGCCGCTCGATTCCCGAGATCTTCCGCGAGGCCGGCGAGCCGCGGTTCCGCGAGCTCGAGGCCGAGACGATCGAGAGCCTGAAGCTCAAGTCGGGCGATGTGATCGCGACCGGCGGCGGCATGCCGTGCCGCGAGGGTCGAATGGCCGCGCTGCGCGAGCTGGGGACGGTCGTGTGGCTCGACGGCGACGTCCGCGAGCTGCACGCACGGGCCAGCCGGATCGGCCATCGTCCGATGCTCGACGGGCGTTCGATGGACGAGGTCGAGGAGCTCTATCGAACGCGGCAGTCCTACTACCGCCAGGCGCACGTGACGGTTGACACGACCGGGATCGGCGCCGACCAAGTTGTCGCGCGCATTCTGAAGGCTCTCCGGGACGCGCATGCCGTACGAGCTTAGCCGGCGGCTGGCGGCGGGCAACAGCATCGCGGAGGTGCTTGATGCCCTCCGCTGAGTCGACCTCGCTCGGCGTCAAGGCCGCGGCCGAGGCGATCCGCACGGGCGCCGTGAGCCCGGTCGACCTCGTGGAGGCGTGCATCGCGAAGATCCGCGCGCTCGACGGTGAGCTCAAGGCTTGGGCTCACGTCGACGCCGCCGGCGCGTTCGCCACCGCCCGCGAGCGCGAAGCGGAGGCTCGGGCGGGTCGGCTGCGCGGCGCGCTGCACGGCGTTCCGATGGGCGTGAAGGACATCTTCGACGTGGCCGGCATGCCCACGACCGGCGGCGCCCGGGCGTTCGCTCACACGCGTCCGACCGCCGACGCCGCCGCCGTCGCGCGGATTCGCGCGGCGGGCGCGATCGTCATCGGCAAGACCGTGACGACCGAGTTCGCGTATCGCGATCCGGCGCCGACGCGCAACCCGTGGAACGTCGATCACACGCCCGGCGGCTCGTCGGCGGGCTCGGCCGCCTCGGTCGCGGCGCGCATGGTGCCGGCCGCGCTCGGCTCTCAGACCGTCGGCTCGGTGCTCCGGCCGGCCGCCTATTGCGGCGTCGTCGGATTCAAGGGCACGCATGGCCTGGTTCCGGTCGCCGGCGTGATCCCGTTGGCGTGGTCGCTCGACCATGTCGGTGTGCTTACTCGTTCCGTCGGCGACGCGGCCCTGGTGATGTCTGTGATGGCCGGCCGCGAGCTCGCGCAGGGCCCGCTGACAGCGCCGCGGCTCGCGATTGCTCCCGAGCTCTCGGCTCGCGCCTCGCGCGAGACCGCCGCACACCTCGAGGCCATCGCCGACGCGCTCGCACGCGCCGGCGCCACGGTGTCGAAGATCGAGCTGCCCGCTTCGTTCCGCGAGCTCGCCGCCGCGGGGCTGACCGTGCTCGAGGCGGAGGCCGCTGCCTATCACGAGCCGGCGTTCGCCCGACACGCCGCCGATTACAGCCCGGAGATGCGCAATCTGGTCGACGCGGGTCTGCGCGTGTCGGCGACGGCGTACGTCCGCGCCAACCGCGCGCGTCTCGCGTTTCGAGAAGACGTCATGCCGCTGCTGGCCGCGCACGATGCGCTGCTGTCGCCGACCGCGCCGACTCCCGCGCCGGCAGGCCTCGGCTCGACCGGCGACGGCTCGCTCTGCGCCCCCTGGAGCAACGCGGGCGTGCCGGCGATCACCTTGCCCAGCGGGATCGCGTCGTCCGGGCTCCCGCATGCCATCCAGCTCGTCCAGGCTCCGAGTGCCGAAAGCCGTCTCTTCGCGGTGGCCGCGTGGTGCGAGCGCGTGCTCGCCTTCACCCAGGCTCCGCCGTCGAGTGCGCCCGCCCGTGCTTGACTTGAAGATCGAGGGCGCTCAGGTCATCGACGGCACCGGGCGGCCGGGCAACCGGACCGACGTCGGGATCAAGGACGACCGGATCACGGCGATCGGCGATCTCCATCGCGAGCCCGCCGGCAGCAACCTGCACGCATCCGGCAAGGTCGTGGCGCCCGGCTTCATCGACATGCACTCGCACTCGGACTGGCGGCTCTGGGGAAATCGCCGCGCCGAGTCGAAGGTGCGTCAGGGCGTGACCACCGAGGTCGTCGGCAACTGCGGATTCTCGCCCGCGCCGGTGTCCCAGGAATTCCTCGAGGACCTGCGCGGGTTCGCGCTCTACGTGCCGACCGGGATGGATTTCCACTGGCGCTCGGTCGGCGACTATCTGAAGGCGTTCGACTCGAGCGGTACCGCAGTCAACGTGATCCAGCTGATCGGCCACGGCACCTTGCGGGTGGCCGCGATGGGCTTCGCGCGGCGTCCGCCGACAGCCGCCGAGCTGACCCGGATGCAGCGGATGATCGCCGACGGTATCGAGGACGGCGCCTGGGGCCTTTCGACCGGGCTCATCTATGCTCCGGGCTCGTACGCGACAACCGACGAGATCGTCACCCTCGCGGCGACGGCCGCGCGCCATCGCGGCTTCTACGCGAGCCACATCCGCGGCGAGGGCGCGACCTTGCTGGACGCGGTGCGGGAGGCGATTCACATCGGCCGCGAGGGCGATCTTCCGGTTCAGATCAGCCACGTGAAGGCCGCCGGGCGGCCGAACTGGGGCAAGGTCGCCGACGCGCTCTCGCTGATCGACGAGGCGCGCGCCGAGGGCCTCGACGTGATGGCCGACGTCTACCCCTACACGGCCTCCAGTACGACGATCCGGACACTCTTGCCTGACTGGGCGCTCGAGGGCGGTATCGACGCGATGCTCAAGCGTCTGGCCGATCCCACCGATCGGGCGCGCATCCGGCGGGACATCGAGGCGCCGGAGACCGGGCAGGGGTTGCTGGATCGCATCGGCTGGGAGAACGTCATGATCTCCGCGTGCAGCCGCCGCAAGGATGCCGAGGGCAAGCGCATCTCGGAGATCGCGGCGGGCCGCGGGATCGATCCGCTCGACGCGGCACTCGAGCTGATCGTCGACGAGGCCGGCAAGGGCTACATGATCCTCTTCCAGCTCGACGAGCGCGATCTGCGTCGCGCGCTGACGCATCCGTCCGTGATGATCGGCTCGGACGGCTCGGCGCTGGCCCCGTACGGTGAGCTGGCGGTCGGCAAGCCGCATCCTCGAAGCTACGGCACGTTCCCGCGCGTGCTGGGCGAGTACGCGCGCGAGCAGCGCGTGCTGAGCTTGCCCCAGGCGATCCACAAGATGACCGCGCTCCCCGCGCGCCGGCTCGGCCTCAAAGACCGGGGCGTGATCGCGGTCGGCGCCCGCGCCGATCTGGTCGTGTTCGATGCCCGCCGCGTGTCGGACCGCGCGACCTACCAGGATCCGCACCGGTATCCCGAGGGCATCGAGCACGTGCTGGTGAACGGCAGCTTCGTGATCAAGGACGGCCAGCATACCGGGAGCCTTCCCGGCCGGCTGCTGACGCCGCCGTGACGCCGTGAGGACCGGCCGCGAGCCCCACGACCTCGTGATGCCGATCCTCGCCGCGCCCTCGGTGGCCGAGGGCCTCGCCTCGACTCTGCGGCGAGTGATCGAGCTGACGGGCGCCACGGCCGGGGCGCTCGCGCTGCGGCCACGCGGTCAAGAGCCGGTCGTCGTCGCCGCGGGCGCGCGGCGCGCTCCAGCCGCGCTGCGGGAGTGGCTCACGAAACTCAGCGCCACCCCCGCGCCGCGTTCGGAGCTCACCCGTGTCACGCCGCCGGGGGCCGCCACGCCGGGAGCACTCCTCAGGACGCCGCTCGGCACGGCAAGTCGGCGCGTGGGCGAGCTCGTCCTCCTCGGCCGAGTCGGGAAGCTCACCGCGTCGACGCTGCCCGCGGATCTCGCACCGGAGATCGGCGCGGCACTCGAGGCGCTCGGCGAGCGCGAGCAGAAGGCGCACCGCGCGAACGCGCTCGCCGACCTCACGCGGGTCCTGACGACGCGGCACACGCTCGAGGAGGTCTACGCGGCGTTCGCCGAGTCCGCGGCGAAGCTCGTGCGGTTCGACTCGCTGACCGTCTCGCTGCTCGACCCCGAGCGCCGTGAGTTCGAGCTGATCGACGTCACCGCGCGCGGCTACACCTCACGCGGGCCGCGCGAGCGCTGGGTACCGCTCGAGGGCTCCCTGCTCGGTCGGGTCGTGGCGACCGGGACGCCGGTACGGGTCGACGACGCCGAGCGCGACGAGATCCCCGACGTGAGCCGCCGCACCCTGGCGGCCGCGGGGTTTCGCGCGGCGGTCTTCGTCCCGCTGGTGTCGAGCGGCCAGATCTTCGGCGGTGTCGTGCTGGCCGCCGCCCGGCCGCGCGCCTTCGACGACGAAGATCTCGAGACGATCGGCGAGCTGGCCCGGCCGCTGGCCCTCGGAATCGAGCAGTGGCGCCTGGTCGACGAGAGCCGGCGCCGGGCCGACGAGCTCGCCGCCCTCCACGCCACCAGCCAGCTCATCACGGCGAGGCTCGACGTGGCGTCGGTCCTCGACCGGATCAGCCTCTCGATGCCGGCGCTGATCGGCGCCAGCGGCTGCGGGATCGCACTGTTCAACAGCGAGCGCACGCACGTCGTCCAGGCGGCGGCGTACGGCTTTCAGAGCGAGGAGTGGCGCACGCTGTCGGTGCCGGTCGGCGAGGGGGTCATCGGGCGCGTCGCCGCCGACGGCGCGCCGATCCGGATCGCCGACGTGCAGACCGATCCTCGCTCCGCGCGGCGCGAGATCGACGAGCGCGAGGGGATGCGCTCGCTCTTGTGCGTGCCGCTGAAGGTCGTGGGCGTGGTCATCGGCGTGGTCTCGGCGTTCTCGACGCGGCCGGGCAGCTTCACGGCCCACCACCAGCGCGTGCTGGAGGCCTTCGCCGAGCAGGCGGGCATCGCGATCCACGGCGCCCGCCTGTTCGACGAGAGCGTACGCGGCGCGCGCGAGACCCGCGCGCTCCTCGAAGCGGGCCGAGCCGTCACCGCAAGCCTCGACGTCGGCCGGACGATCCGGATGATCCTCGAGGAGGCGCGGGGCGTCCTCGGCGTCGACTCGTGCAGCGTGTCGACGCTCGATCCACCGACCAACGAGCTGGTCATGGTGGCGAGCCTCGACGTGCCGCAGGAGATGGTGTCGACGGTTCGCCTCCAGGTCGGCGAAGGCGTGACGGGCCGCGCGGTGCAGGAGCGGCGTCCGATGCAGAGCCCGGATCTCTGGTCCGACTCGCGCGGCCGGTATCCGCACCTGGCGCGCTCGGGCGGGTTCCGCGCGATGCTCGCGGTGCCGCTGTGCGTGGGCGAGCGCACGATCGGCGCGCTCAGCGTCCTGCGTCGCGACGTCCACGAGTTCTCGGCCCACGAGGAGGAGCTGCTCGTGGCGCTGGCCGACCAGGCCGCGATCGCGCTCGAGCACGCCCGGCTCTACACGGAGCTCGAGGCCATGGTGGCCGACCGCACGCGGGAGCTGGACACGGAGAAGCGGTTCGTCGAGGTGGTCCTCGAAACCCTGCCGCTCGGCGTCTTCGTGCTGGATACGGACTTCAACGTCGTGCGGGTGAACTCGGCCGGCGGCCGCGCGCTGGCGTGCGACGCGAACGCCCGCGGCCCCGTGGGCCGGCTGCTGCCGGCGGACCAGGCCAAGGCGGTGCAGGCGCTGCTTCGCGAGGCGTTCGGGAGCCGACGCGTGGCGTCGATCGAGAAGGAGATGGTCGTCGCGGGCGACGCGAAGATCTTCCGCCTGACCGCCGCGCCGGTCGAGGCGGAGAGCGATCGCGGCACGCACGCGGTGCTGCTGGTCGAGGACGTCACCCTGGCCAAGCGGCTCGAGCGGCAGATGCTCCTGACCGAGCGGCTCACGACCGCCGGGCACCTCGCGGCGGGTGTCGCGCACGAGCTCAACAACCCGCTGGCGACGATCGCCGGCTGCGCCGAGTCGCTGCAGGGCCGGTTGGGCGAGGGCGACCCCGCGACCGTGACGGAGCCGGCCGAGTTCCGCCATTACCTGCGCCTCATCGAAGAAGAGGCGTACCGCTGCAAGGACATCACGAGCAGCCTGCTCCACTTCGTCCGCGATCCGGGCAGCCAGCGCACCACGACCGACCTGAACGCCGTCGTGCTCAAGGCGGCGGAGCTTCTGTCGCACCAGTCGCGGTTCGCGCGTAGCCGCGTCGTGACCGACCTCGACCCCGGTCTGCCGCCGGCTGCCGTGAACGAAGGCCAGCTCCGTCAGGTGTGCCTCGGCCTGGCCTCCAACGCGCTCGAGGCCATGGACGGCCGCGGAACGTTGACGATCCGGTCGCGCCAGGGCCGTGGCGAGGTCGAGATCGAGGTGGAGGACGAGGGCCCGGGGATCCCGGAGCAGAACCTGACGCGGATCTTCGACCCGTTCTTCACGACCAAGCCGCCCGGGCAGGGGACGGGTCTGGGGCTCTTCCTTGCCCAGGGCATCGTGAACGACCACGGCGGGCGAATAGAAGTGAGCTCCGTGATCGGCAAGGGGAGTATCTTTCGGGTGGTGCTACCCCTGTGAGCCGGGCTATCCGCGTGCTGATCGCCGACGACGAGCGGAACCTGCGCGAGCTGATCGTGCGCGAGCTCGCCCGGCGCGGCCACGAGGTCGACGGCGTCGGCGACGGCGCGGCCGCGCTCGAGCGGATTCGCGAGGGCTCGTACGACGTCGTCGTGCTGGACATGCGGATGCCGCACAAAGAGGGCATCGACGTCCTGCGCGAGGTGGCGACGTTCCCAGAGGCGCCTCAAGTGATCATGCTGACGGGCTTCCAGGAGGTCGCGACCGCCGTCGAGGCGATGAAGCTCGGCGCCTACGACTATCTGACCAAGCCGACCAAGATCGAAGAGCTCGACGTCGTCGTGCGCAAGGCGGCCGAGAAGGGGCAGCTCGTGCGCGAGAACGTGGCGCTGCGCGCCCACGCGCCGGGCGCCGCGCCGTTCGGAGGTCTCCTGACCCAGAGCGCCAGGATGCACGAGATCCTCCGGATCATCGACCGGGTCGCTCCGACGGACTCGGCCGTGCTGATCCTGGGCGAGAGCGGGACCGGCAAGGAGCTCGTGGCGCGCGCGATCCACGAGAACTCGCCGCGCGGGCCGCGGGCCTTCGTGCCGATTCACTGCGGCGCCTTGCCGCGCGAGGTGTTCGAGTCCGAGCTGTTCGGTCACGAGAAGGGCGCCTTCACCGGTGCCGTCGGCACCAAGCCCGGGCTCGTGGAGCTCGCGGACGGCGGCACGCTGTTCCTGGACGAGATCGGCGAGATGGAGCCGGACAGCCAGGTGAAGCTCCTGCGGGCGATCGAGACGGGCACCTTCTTCCGCGTGGGCGCGACGCGGCCGCGCCGGGTCGACGTGCGGCTGGTCGCCGCCACCAATCGCGACCTGGCCGAGGCCATGAAGCGCGGGGAGTTCCGCCAGGACCTCTACTACCGCATCAACACGATCACCGTGAGCCTGCCGCCCCTGCGCGAGCGGCCGGACGACGTGGCGCTGCTCGCCAGACACTTCGTCGAGGCGAACGCCAAATACGGGGTCAAGCGGCTGACCGCGGGCACCATGACCGCGCTCGAGGCGTATTCGTGGCCCGGCAACGTGCGCGAGCTGCTCCACGCCGTCGAGCGCGCCGTGATTCTGAGCAAGGGCGACGAGATCTTTCCGTCCGATCTGCCCCCGGAAATACTCGGATCGAGCCCGCCGCCTGCGGCGTCCTCCTCCGGCAGCCTGGAGACGATGGAGCGCCAGCACATCGTCGCGGTTCTCAGGCAGGTGAACGGGCATCGCGGCAAGGCGGCCGCGCTGCTCGCGATCGATCCCAAGACCTTGTACCGGAAGATCAACGCATATGGCATCGTGCCGGCGGAGTTTCGCTGACCTCCGACGCGTGACGCAGGGCGCCAAGCCCCTGGTCTAGGTTGCGCCTCGCCTCAGGCTGTGTACACTGAAACCGTCCGCCGCTTTGGGCGGACCTCGCCTCCGATGAAAGTGACCTTCCGCGTTCGCGGGGCGTGCAAGAGAGCGGAAGACAGTCCGAGGGGGTTCCCATGGCATCGAAACTCTACATAGGCGGTCTGGCGTACT
>DATEMW010000058.1:0-5603 GCA_035275385.1 Candidatus Methylomirabilota bacterium
CGGCGGTCTCGAGCGGCGCCGCCTTGTCTGCGCGCGAGAGCGGCCACGCGCCGAGCGAGCGCAGCCCGCCGGTCGCGACGAGCCCGATCATGGTTCCCGCGATCACCAGCAGCACCCCGGTCGCCGCCGCGGTCAGCCAGCGGCGGCTGCGCCGAGCTCCCAGCACCTCCCTGGCCGCGCGCCGGACCACCGCCTCCTTGACCTTCGTCTGGCCGGTCGCGTACGCGCCGAGTAGCGCGCGATCGCAGATCGTGTTGAGCAGGCGCGGCGTGCCGCGCGACAGGCGATACGCCGCGCGCACGGCTTGTTTCGTGAAGATCGGCTGGCGCTGCCCCGCGATCTCCATGCGATGCATGACGTACTTCTGCGACTCGTCCTCGGTGAAGGACCGCAGGTGGTATCGCGCCGTCACCCGCTGCGCGAGCTGGCGCAGGTTGCGCCGGCCAAGGTGCTCGGCCAGCTCGGGCTGACCGATCAGGATCACCTGGAGCAGCTTTTCCTTCGTCGTCTCGAGATTGGTCAGCAGGCGGATCTCCTCGAGGACGCGCGAGCTCAGGTTCTGAGCCTCGTCGATGATGAGCACCGTCCGCCGGCCGCGCGCGTGCGCGTCGAGCAAGGCTTGCGACAACGCGTCGACCAGCACCTTCGTGCTCGTGGTGCCGGCCGGATAGGACACGCGAAGCTCGTCGCACACGGCGCTGAGCAGCTCGACCGAGGTGAGCCGCGGGTTGAAGATCATCGCGACGTCGACCTCGGGCGGGAGCTGCTCCAGGAGCGCGCGGCAGACCGTGGTCTTGCCGGTCCCGACTTCGCCGGTCAGCTGCACGAAGCTGCCGCCCTCACCCAGGCCGTAGAGCAGATGGGCGAGCGCCTCCCGATGCGCGTCGCTCAGATAGAGGTAGCGCGGATCGGGGGCCAGCGAGAACGGCCGCTCAGTGAGACCGAAGTATGCCGCGTACATGGTGTCGTTCGGGCTAGTTCGCCTTCAGCCGGACGTCTTCGTAGGCCGGAAAGGGTATCAGATGCATCGTATCGAGCATGTGCTCGGCGATGCGCGGCCCCACGCCGCGCAAGGTGCGGTAGTCCATGATCGGCGCGAACATCACGCGATCGATCGAGAGCTGCTGGATGCGATGGAGCAGCGCTTCGCGCTTGCCCGGGTCGCGCTCGCGCGCCTGCTGATGGAACAGATCGTCGAGGTCGGGGTAGCCGCCGTAGGCGTTGGTGCCCTTCGAGTACATGAACGCCTCGACGCGGCTCGCCGCATTGCCCGAGTTGCCGACCGCGGCCATGAAGAGCCCGCGGAGCTTCTTCTCGCGCCACGCGGCCAGGAACGCGGCGCGCTCCATGAGCCGCATCTTCGTGCGGATGCCGACCGCGTTGAGATAGTTGGTGGCCGCTTCACCGGCCGTCGTGAACGGCGGCGTCGGCACGAAGTCGCCGGCGTCGATGCCGTTGGGATAGCCGGCCTCGGCGAGCAAAGCCTTGGCCCTCTGCGGGTCGTGCGGTAGCGGCGGCGCTTGCAGCGCGAACTCCATCACGCGGGGCACGATGACGCCGGTCGGCGGGCAGAATCCCAGGCACGAGACCTCGTTGATCGCCTGACGATTCAGGGCGAAGTTGGCGGCGAGCCGTACGCGCCGATCGTGCCAGGGCGATTTGGACTCCCACTGCTCGGCGAACTCGATCCAGTAGATCGAGGCGTGCTTGGACGGCACCAGCTGCAGGCGCGAGTCGCGCTTGACGTTCAGGGCGTCCTCGCCGTCGAGCGCGAAGGCGATGTCGGCCTCGCCGTTCTTCAGCATCGCCACGCGCGTCGTGCCTTCGGGCACGCTCTTCATCACGAAGCGCTTGACGGTCGGCACGCGGCGCCAGTAGCCCTGATACGCCTCCACCACCACCTCGACGCCGGGCTTGTGGGAGACGAAACGATACGGCCCGGCGCCGATCGGATGCTTGCGGAAGCCGTCGTCGCCCACCTGGGTCACGTAGTTCTTGGGCACGACGACGCCGGCGGCCGTGGCCGTGGTTCCGTAGAACGTCATGAAGTCGGGCCAGGGCTCGGTGAGATGGAATCGCACCGTGTGGGTGTCGACGATCTCCACCTGGCGGACGTGGGACTGGATCTCCTTGGCGCCCGCGCCCTTGTAGCGCTCGAAGCTGAACTTCACGTCCTCGGTGGTGATGGGATCGCCGTTGTGGAATTTCAGATCGCGCTTGAGCTTGAACTCGTAGACGAGCCCGTCGGCGCTCTCTTTCCAGGACTCGGCGAGGCTCGGCGACATCTTGCCCTTGCCGGGCAGCGGGCGCACGAGCGCGTCGTGAATCGCGAACAGGATCCCGAACGGCGTGATCTGGGGCGGCGCCGTCGACGGGTCGAACCACGTCGGCGCGATCGTCACGTGCCAGGCGACGGTCACTTCGCCCGCGGGCGCCGCCTGCGCGGCGGCCTCCTGGGGGACGAAAAGCACCACAGCCGCGAACGCGATCAGGGCGCTGACCAGCACGCGCCTGTAAAGGGACCGGGGCGTCCCGTCATCTCCACGTGAGCGCATGTGCCTCTCCCTCATGGCCGATTCGAGTCAAGTGCCTACGCGCGCGAGTATATTCGACTCGATGACCTTGCGCCGAGCTGGTCTGTTCGTGATCGTGGCGCTGCTCGCCGCCTGCTCGACCGCGCCGCCTCCCCTGGCGCCTCCGGACGGGCGTTTGCCCGACGTGCGGGGGACCTGGACGGGCACCTGGGGCGGGGCGCCGATGACGCTGATGATCCTCGATCAGACTGACGCGGCGCCGACCGAAGGCGTTTCAGTCGGTCCCTGGCAGGTGTTCGGTCGAAATCTGCCGGGCGTGTCCGGCATCCTCACCGTCAAGATCCGGAGCGAGATGGTCTCGACCAACGTGCAGGGGCGCCTCGGGCTGACGAACGGCCGACTCGCACTCGAGCTCGCGCCCGTTACCGCCAACGGCGGGTGGATCAGTCTGACGAAGCTGGACGAGAACCGGATGCGCGGGACCGGGATGAGTCAGATGAGCTGGGAGCCGCAGGGCCCCGTCGAGCTGGTCCGCCAGCCCGCGGGGCCGCCGCCGGCGTAGAGGCGAGCTGCATCTATCACATCTTGCCGTCGCCGCTGGACTGGAACCACGTGTAATCCCAGACGCTGACGCGGTACGCGGCCGTCGCCGGGAGGTTTGGCACCTCGAAGTATGCGCGCCCGAATCCGCCGACGCCGCCCGTCACGTAACCGATGCGCTGGCCGACCACGGTGCCGGCGCCGTCGACGGCCTGAGCGAGCACGCGCATGTTGATCGCGGACTCGCCGTTGCGGTTGTAGACGTACCCGCTCACCTTGCGGGAGCTCTGGCTCTGCTCGGTCGCCGCCCACTCCACGGTGAAGTGCTGCTCCCAGCCGGCCGTCAGGGTCGTCATCGTCATGCTCAACGGCGGCGTGACGCCGGTGCCGGCGCAGCCGGCGCTCATCGTGAGGATCAGGGCGGTCAGGAGTCCGAAGCGGGTCACTCTCATGCGGTCCCTCGCAGATCGTCAGGCCGGCGGCCTTTGCTACCTCCTCGATTTTACTTGTAACCCTGGGGTCCGGCACGCGGTT
Source organism: Candidatus Methylomirabilota bacterium (assembly GCA_035275385.1). GTDB lineage: Bacteria > Methylomirabilota > Methylomirabilia > Rokubacteriales > CSP1-6 > AR31. The sequence continues at coordinate 3,609 of DATEMW010000058.1, forward strand.
CCGAACCCGGCGACCGGTGAGTTGTGCTAGCCTGCCGACGCCGGACGAAGGGAGATTTCGATGCGTGCGAGCCCGTCGTCCCGTCGGCGCTTTCTCGCTTCGGTCGCCTCCGCGACAGCCGGGCTGCTCCTGCCCAGGACCGCGCACTCCTTCGCCGCCGAGGAACGCGCGCGGCCCCTCGTGCCGCGCGAGACTTTCTTCGGCGATCCCGACGTCGCCGCGGCCTATCTCTCGTTCGACGGCGCGTCGGTCGCGTACGTCGCGCCGGTCGACGGCGTGAGGAATCTCTGGGTCGCGCCGGTCGGCGATCTCGCCGCCGCCAGGCCCGTGACGCGCGTGACCGAGCGACCGATCGGCTCGTTCTGCCAGTGGGCGTACACGAATCGCCACGTCGTGTTCTTCGAGGAGCGCGACGGCGACGAGAACTGGCGCGGCTCGAGCGTCGACATTCGCGACGGCGTCATTACGCCGCTCACGCCGCCGCGCGGAGTGCGGGCCTGGGTGCGCGAGGTGAGCCGGCGCTTCCCGCGCGAGATGCTCTTCACGCACAACGAGCGCGAGAAGCGGTTCTCCGATCTCTATCGCGTCGACGTCGTGACCGGCAAGTCGACCCTCGTCTACGAGAACAACCAGTTCGCGTGGCTCGCGACCGACAGCGCGTTCCAGCTGCGGCTGGCCGCGCGGTATCTTCCCAGCGGGGACGTCGAGGTGCTCGAGCGCCGCCCGAGCGGCGCCTGGGCGCTCTTCCTCACGATCCCGATCGTTGAGATCGACGGCACGCGCCTGCTCGACTTCAGCGACGACGGCAAGACCGTGTACCTCTTCGATACGCGCGGGCGCGACAAGGCGGCGCTCGTTGCGATGGACATGGCGACGCGGCGGACGCGCGTGCTGGTCGAGGACCGGGATGCCGACCTCTCGCGCGTGCTCCTGCATCGCGTGACGCGGCGGCCGCTCGCGGGTAGCGCGATGGTCGACCGCCGGCGCTGGCACGCCGCGGATCCCGAGTTCGCCGAAGATCTGAAGGCGATGCAGAGCTCGACCCGCGGCGATATCGAGCTGGTCGGGCTCAGCGCGGATGCGCGGCGGGTCTTGATGTTCGTGCAGCAGGACGCCGCGAGCCCGGAGTGGACGCTCTACGACCGAACCGCGCGCCGGGTCACTCCGCTCTTCAAGGCGCGGCGCCGTCTCGACGGGCTGCCGCTGCGGCCGCTCGAGCCCGTGTCGTTCCCGGCGCTCGACGGCTTGAAGATCCAGGGCTATCTGACCCTTCCGGAGGCCGGCGCCCGGAACGTTCCGATGGTGCTGGCGATTCACGGCGGGCCGTATCTTCGCGACGAGTGGGGCTTCAACGCCACGCACCAGTGGCTCGCCAACCGCGGTTACGCCGTGCTGAGCATCAACTATCGGGGCTCGACCGGCTTCGGCAAGGCGTTCGTGACCGCCGCGAACCGCGAATGGGGCGGCAAGATGCACGACGATTTGATCGCCGGCGTGAACTGGGCCGTGGCGCGCGGCGTCGCCGACCCCAAGCGCGTCGGCTTCTACGGCGGAAGCTATGGCGGTTATGCGGCGCTCACGGCGGCCACCCGGACGCCCGACGTGTTCGCGTGCATCGTCGACATCTACGGGATCGCCAACCTCCTGACGTTCATGGCGGCGATTCCGCCGTACTGGATACCGTTCTTCAGCGTGTGGAAGAACCGATTGGGCGATCCGGACACGGAGGAAGGCCGGACGTTTCTGCGCGAGCGTTCTCCGCTGACCCACATCGAGCGCGCGTACCGGCCCATCCTGATCGTCCAGGGGCTCGAGGACGTGCGGGTGACCCGCGCGGAATCAGAGCAGATGGTTGAAGTCCTGCGACGGCGCAACGTGCCGGTGACCTACGTCGTCTTCCCGGACGAGGGCCACGGCTTCTCGAAGCCCAAAAATCAGATCGCGTTCCGCGCGGTAACCGAAGCCTTCCTCGCCAAACACCTCGGCGGCGCCGCC
>DATEMW010000059.1:0-2647 GCA_035275385.1 Candidatus Methylomirabilota bacterium
CGCGCGCGCAAGCCGAGGCCGCCAGGCTCGAGCGCGCCGGACGAGCGCCCGCGCTCGACGGCCCGTTCGCGGCGGATGAACGAAGCGGCGCCGATCGGGCGCGCGATATCACCGCGGCGGTCCAGGCGCTGCTCGACGAAGCGGCGACGTGAGAGCCGGCGCCAAATTGCGCGCGCGGCGATCTCCGGCGCTCAGTGCGTCGCGCTGAAGATGATCCAGGCGTTGAAGGCGATGAACGCGGCGACGGATATGGTGGACAGCACCACGTACGCGATCCAGAGGAGCTCTTCCCGGCCCTCGCCGAGGATGCGGCCGGCGCCGGTGAGGAGGCTCTTCGCGTAGCCGATCGCGTCGTGCTTGAGCGTGGGCACGCCGAGCACGTCGACGAGGATGTGATAGCCGTCCATTTCGATGAAGCAGAACGGGTACAGCGCGACGATCAGAGCCTGCCACTGAATGATGCCCGACGCCGCCGCGAACGCCTGCGTGAAGCTCCCGGTCGGGGCCTGGGCGGCCACGATGAACGCGACCGCACCGAGCGCCAGGTGCACCAGCGCCCCCGTCACCGCGGTGACCACGCGCGCGCGGCGGCTCGCCATGAAGATGTCGGTGACGTCGATATAGAACGTCGGCACGAAGCCGTGCAGGAACGTGAAGCCGAACTCGCGCACGCGGCGGCGATAGTGAACGCAGGCCAGGCCGTGAACGAACTGGTGCAGCGCGACGCTGGCGAAGAACAAGAGCTTGACCGTCAGGACGCCGCGCAGCGCGTGGCCGCCGAAGCCTTCGAGCATGTCGTGCACGTCGCGGAACAGCACGAGCGCGGCGGCCGCGCCCGCCACGGCGAGCACGGCGCAGGCGATGGCCGCGATCGGCGTGAACAGGAGGAATCCGCCGAAGCGATAGAGCGCCTGGAAGAACCCCTGGACGTTGTGGGTCGAGATCCGGATGCGCTCGAGGCTGGTCAGCACGAGCTCGATCGCCTTGACGACGGCGCGGCCGCGGTTGCGCGCCAGCACCGCGCGCAGGCGAGAGCGTGGCTCGAACGTCAGGAGCTGCGCGCGCTGCAGCTTGCGCAAGAGGCTCGGGATGATCTCGAAGTCGAACTCGCCGTACTTCAGGACGTAGGCGGTCGCGATCTCCTGCAGCGAGGTGGCGCCGTCCATCTGATCCCACAGGAAGCGCTCCGGCTCGGAGAGCAGCAGGAAGCGATCCGTCGTCTTGTTCTTGAGGATGAAGCCCGGCGCGACCGCCACCCGCGAGCGGAGCTCGGAGATCTCGTAGGCGTCCGGCTCGATCCGACGCGGTCGCGAGTTGAGGTAGCCGGTGACGCTGGCGACCTGACGGAGCTCGAAGCCCTCCTCGTCGTCGCGCCGGACGAGCAGCTCGAACTTGGCGGGGGTCGGCCGCTGCATCAGCGCGCCTCGACGTCGAGGCCGGTGGCCTCGAGCCCCCAGCGCGTCGCCTCGGCCACCTGCTGCGTCGACCGGCGCAGCCGCTCCATGAACACCTGGACCATCGCGTAGAAGAACGCGGCGGCGGCGCGGGGCGCGGTCTCGGTCATCGCCTGCAGGCTGTCGCGTCCCAGCACCAGGAGCTCGACGTCGGTCTCGGCCTGCGCGGTGGCCGACCGGGGCGAGCCATCGAACAGGCTCATCTCGCCGAAGAAGTCGAACGGCTCGACGCGGACCAGCACCTGCTCGACCTTGCCCGTCACCGCCTTGGAGATCAGGATCGTGCCGCGGCGGACGATGAACATCTCGTCGCCGCGATCGCCCTCGCGAAACAGGATCTGGTGGCGGCGGAGATCGCGCTCGCGCAGACGGTCGGTCAGCGCGACCAGATCAGGATCGGAGAAGGCTTCGAACACACGAACGTCGCGCAGGAACGCGAGTGTCTCGTCTGACGCCTGCACGCGCGGTGAACGCGGCCTAGGTGGCCACGCGGCTGATGAGGCTGCTGCGGAACTCGTGCCGCCGTTCGCTCGACGGCGTCTTGGCGAGCCGCGCGAGCGCCTGCTGCACAGTGGAGCGCTCGGCGTCGCTGAGCTCGTACTCGGCCAGGAGCGTTTCGGGCGCGCGCTGCAGCTCGGCAAGGAAATCCGGATCGATCATCACGCGCCCCACCAGCTCACGAAGCCCTTGCGCCATCGTGCGAATGATACCAATTTCCTCGACCGTTTGATAGGCTCCCCGCCATGATCGATGGCCCGCACGCGACCGATCAGCGGCGCGCGCTCCTGGTCGCCGCGCTCGGCTTTTGTCGTTGTAGCGGGGATTATTGTAGCGGGGACCGTGAGGCCGGCTCGAACCGCGGGTGGCCCGAGACAGGTGCGAGCCGGCTCCGCACGCCCGATCCGGAAATTGCGTTGGCCGCGTTGCGCGGCTGGCTCTCGAGTTGGCGTGGCATCGGGCTGGTGGCGGCCGGAATGGCGCGCCAGGGCTACGATCTGAGCCTGACGCGCTACGCCGACTTCGGCTGGCGCGGCACGTTCTACGTCACGGGCCGCGAGCATTCGCCGACCGGCGCGACCGGCTCCGCCTTCGAGGCGACGCCGTTCCGCGCGGTGCAGGTGGCCGCGTGGGAGACGCTCACCCGCACGTGAGACGCTCGGCGCGCCCGATCGCGCGCGCCGGCTTCGTGCTGC
>DATEMW010000060.1:0-3517 GCA_035275385.1 Candidatus Methylomirabilota bacterium
GCTGCGCTCACGCCGGAGGCAATCGAGAAGCAGTATCCCGGGCTCGTGAACTTCTCTCGGTGAAGGTCTATCTCGATGAGGACCTGTCGTCGGACATTGCCCTGCTTCTCCGGCGGCGGGGTGCAGACGCGACGAGCGCTCACGAAGTCGGCAACAGCCAGCTGTCAGACCGCGCCCAGCTCGACTATGCCACCCGTGAAGCCCGAGCGATCGTGACCAGGAACGTGGTCGACTTTCTAGCACTTGCTCGTGAGGCGGTCGCGACGAATTCGCGCCACGCGGGCATCATCTTGGTCCCAGCAAGCTTTCGGGGAGGCGAGTACCGAGCGATAGCCGACGCCGTTGTCCATGCGTTGAAGTCGTACCCCAAGGGACTTGACGGCGTCGTTCTCTATGTCAAACGGCCCCGGCGCTAGACGACTGAACGTGCCGCGCGGCCACGAGCGCGGCCCCGACGATCCGATGACGCCGATCGAATGTCAGGCAGATATCGCGGCGGCGCTGCCGGCGCACCTGGTTCGCTTCGAGCGCTTCGCCGCCTGCGGCCATGCCGTCGTCCCGGACGCGCCCGAGCGGGCGATCGCGCTGATCCGCGAGTTCGTCGCCGGCTGAAGCGCCGAGAGCGCCGCGCGGGATCAGTAGACGGTGAGCTCGACCAGGTTGTCGTCCGGATCGCGGAAGTAGACGCTGGTCGACGTCCCGCGCGCACACGAGCGCGGTCCCGGACCGGCTTCCGGCTTGATGCCGTTCTGCTTCAGAAGCGCCAGGATCTCGTCGACCGTCCCGTCCCACTCGAGACAGAAATCCGCGCCCCCGATCGACGGCCGCCGTGCGCCGAGATAGCCGGCGCGGTCGGGATCCTGTGGGCCATGGACGTTGATCTTCTGCGCGTCGTTGATGCGGATCGTCGCCATGTCCGGCCGGTTGTTCGGTCGCTTCTCCCACGCGATCGTGAAGCCGAGCCCTTCATAGAAGCGGAGCGTGCGTTGCAGATCGCCCGCGACGATCACCCAGTGGTCGATACCTTTGATACCCATGCCAGCTCTCCTACCGCGTCCGCGTGTACTTCACGATGCGCCGCGGCCGCCCCCAGGCGCCCGGCCGCACCACGTAGAGATCACCGCGCGAGTCGCCCCAGATGCCGTGACACGAGCGAAAGCTCGGATCGCCCCACTGCGCGAGCCGCTGGCCGTCGAGCGTCACCACGCTGACCAGGCCGCCGTTGTGCTCGGGGATGTAAACGACGTCGTCGGCGTCCACGTAGAACGTCGCCGGGCCGATCAGCTTGGTCGGCCAGATCTCGAGGAGCTTGCCGTCCTGGTCGAAGACCTGCACGCGGTCGTTCTCGCGATCGCACACGAGCACGCGCCCGCGCCGGTCGATCCACACGCCGTGCGGTAGGTTGAACTGGGACGGCCCGGTGCCCGGCTCGCCCCACGAGAAGAGATACGTGCCGTCGGCAGCGAATTTGTGCACGCGCGCGTTGCCGTAACCGTCGGTCATGAACATCTCGCCCGAAGGGGTCAGCGCGATGTCGGTCGGCAGGTTGAAGGGCCCGCCGCCATGGGTGACGTTACGGTACGCGACCGAGCTGAAGTCCTTGGGATCGACGCCGGTGTCCGAGCGATGGCCGCGCGTGCCGATCGTGCGCAAGAGCGTGCCGCTCGTGCTGAAGTAGAACATCTGCGCGTGGTCGCGGTCGACGATCCAGAGGTGGTCCTTCTCGTCGCTGCGGATCGTGTGGGGGAACGCGAACAGCCCGGCGCCCCAGGTCGAGAGCACGTTGCCGTCGCGATCGAACACGATGATCGGATGCTCGGCCGAGCGGTTGAAGCAGTAGACGCGGTCGCGTGAGTCCACGGTGACCGCGGCGACGGGGATGTTCCAGCCCGCGGGAAGCTTCTGCCAGTCGTCGTCGACTTCGTAGGTGTACTTGCCGGTCCCGACGGTCGTGCCCATGGGTGTCCCTCCCGTGGGTCCGAGTCTACCCCGCCACGCCCTCCATCTGCAGCGCGTAGAGCCGGCGGTAGAGACCGTCGCGCGCCAGGAGCTCCTCGTGGCGTCCGACCTCGGCGATGCGGCCCTCGTGCACGACCACGATGCGATCGGCGTTGCGCACCGTGGCCAGGCGATGCGCGATGACCAGCACGGTGCGGCCCCGCATCAGCTCGGCCAGCGCCTGCTGGATCATGAACTCGCTCTCGGCGTCGAGATCCGACGTCGCCTCGTCGAGGATCAGGATCGGCGGGTTCTTCAGAAACGCGCGCGCGATCGCGATGCGCTGGCGCTGGCCGCCCGAGAGCCGCACGCCGCGCTCGCCCACGAGCGTCTGGTAGCCGTCGGGGCAGCCGGCGATGAACTCCTCGGCGTGCGCCTGGCGCGCGGCGCGCGCGACGTCCTCGAACGGCGCGTCCGGCCGGCCGTAGGCGATGTTGTACAGGATCGAGTCGCTGAACAGGAACGTCTCCTGGGTCACGATGCCGATCAGCGCCCGGAGCGACGCCTGGCTCACGTCGCGCAGGTCGTGGCCGTCGATCGTGATCCGCCCGGCGCTGACGTCGTGGAAGCGCGGCAACAGGTCCATCAACGTCGACTTGCCGGCGCCGCTCATGCCCACGAACGCGACGACCTCGCCGCGGGCCACGGCCAGCGAGACGTCGCGCAGGGTGAGCTCTTCGGAGTTCGCGTGCCGGAAGCTGACGTCCTCGAAGACCAGGCGTTCACGGAATCCCTCGAGCACGATCGCGCTCGGCCGATCGGCGACGGCCGGAGCCTGGTCGAGAATCTCGAACACCCGCTCCACGGACGACGTCGACTGCTGCACGGTGTTGACGATGCGCGAAAGCTGCCGGACCGGGCCGTAGAGCAGGGCGACGGCCGCGATGAACGAGAAGAAATCGCCGGGCGTCATTGCGCCGCTGATGACCTGCTGGCCGCCGTACCAGAGGGCGCCCATGATCCCGAGCGCCGCGATGATCTCCATCAGCGGGTCGGTGAGCTCGTCGGTGCGATGGTCCTTGAGCGCCAGCGCGAGGAGCCCGCTGTTGACCCGGTCGAACCGCCGCACCTCGTGCGCCTCGCGGCCGAATGCCTTGACGATCTTCGTGCCCGAGAACACCTCGTGCAGGAGCACGTTGAGCTCGGCGATCTTCTGCTGCGAGCGCTTGTTGATGCGATAGAGCCGCCGGCCGATCGAGCGCACCGCGATGCCGACGAACGGAAAGACCACCAGCGCGATCAGCGCCAGGCGCCAGTCGCGGACGAACATGACCGCGGCGAGAGCCACCACCATCACCGACTGGCGGATCGTCATGACCAGCACCGTCGACGACAGGCGCGCCAGGCGATTCACGTCGGTCACCACGCGCGACATCAGCTCGGCCGTGTGCCGGCTCGTGAAGAACGACAAGGACATCTGCTGCAGGTGCGCGTAGACGTCGCGGCGCAGGCGCGCGATCACGCGCTCGCCCACGGAGGACATCAGATAGGACTGGCCGTAGCGCGCGAGGCCCTTGAC
>DATEMW010000061.1:0-20094 GCA_035275385.1 Candidatus Methylomirabilota bacterium
CCGCGATCGGCGGCTGATCGCGCGGCACATCCTGCCCAACACGCTGGCGCCGCTGATCGTGCAGGCGACGACCAGCTTTCCGATCGCGATCCTGGCCGAGGCGGGCCTGGCCTATCTCGGCCTCGGCACGCAGCCGCCGCACCCGTCGTGGGGACTCATGCTCCGCGAGGCGCAGAGCTTCCTGTCGCTGAACCCGTGGTTCGCCGTCTTCCCAGGCGGGGCGATCGCGCTCACCGTGCTCGGTCTGAACCTCATGGGCGACGGGCTGCGCGATCTGCTCGATCCGAAGACGGCGTGAGGCAGAATACCATCGCAAGAGGCAGAAAATCGGGTCGAGAAGTCGCGGGCTTTCGCCGAATGGGACCCAAAGAAGATTGACATTTCCAGAATTATGTCGGTATCGTAACGATTGCATTCTGGCGTGGCCTGACTGGTAACGGATTCGGGAACCAAGCGGCGCGCCGCGGAGAGAGCACGACGATGAAGGTTTACAACACGTCCTTCACGCTGTCGACGGACGAGCGCACGGAAATCTCGGACATCACCAAGCTCGTGCGCGACTCGGTCCAGCAGTTCGCCGTCACGACCGGCATCGCGCTCGTCAACACGCTCCATACCACGTGCGCGCTGTTCGTCAACGAGTTCCAGAGCGCGCTGATCGACGATCTGCGGTCCTTGATGGAGAAGCTGGTGCCGGAGCGCGACGGCTACCGCCACGACGACCCGCGCGTGTCCGACTGTGAGCGCGGCAACGCGCATTCGCATCTGCGGGCGGCGCTGCTCGGTCGGAACATCGCGGTCGGTGTGAACAACGGCGAGCTGACGCTCGGCCGGTTCCAGTCCGTCATCTTCGCCGAGCTCGACGGCCCGCGGAAGCGCGAGATCAGCATCCAGGTCATCGGCGAGTAGTCGTTCCCTAGCGTTTCCTCGCCACCGCCGGCTCGACGTGCGAGCCATCGGTGGCGACGCGGCCCTGCACGATCTCGAAGTTCTCCAGCACGAACTTCAGCGCCGGCAGCCGATCGCGCAGCGCCGCCACCGTGTCGAGTCCCTCGCCATCCGAACGGATGTAATCGAAGATCAGGTGGCCGCCTGGCCGCAGCGCATCGTGCAGATGGCGAACGACCGTGACCGGTCGCGGTACGTGCTCGAGCACCTCGAGACAGAAAATCGTGTCGTAGCGGCCCGGTAGCGGCGCGTCGCTGTCCTCCTGGATCGGCACCCACGACACGAACGGACACTCGCGAAGCCGCCAGCGCGCATAGTGGAACAGCAGATGGGGAATGTCGGCGCCGACCAGCTGCAGATCGAGATGAGGGTAGAGCCGCGCCAGCGCGACCAGCAGCGGCGCGGTGCCGCATCCGTACTCGGCCACGCGGCCGCCGGCCGGAACGTAGCGCATGAAGCGATGGATGCGGAGCGGCGAGAGCGCCTCGCGGTACGTGTGCGAGAACAGATGGTAAACGAGACGATGGTCGCGCCACGCCGCCAGGTGTGAGGCGTCGGAGGCGAGCGCGGGGTCGCGAAGCTGCTCGAAATCGATCGATTGCAGCCGCTGCCGATAGACGCCGTACAGAAAGTAGAAGTCGTGCGGCTGCAGCGGGCGGTTGCCGAGCTCCTCGGTCCAGTACTGCTGGAACGGCGCCAGCCAGTCGAGACGCAGTCCCGCGTACACCATCCGCCGGTGCAGGCCTGATTTGACCAGCGCGCCCAGCCCGTAGAGCCGCGCGCGACTCGCCAGCCGGCCGAAAGGCGAGAGTCGGTTGCCGCTCCGCGCGGTCGGGTCCGGCGGCCGGAGCGCTTTGTCCTGTGCCTCGAGAAGCGCCGGCACGTCGGGACGGAAGTCGTCGTAGCGGTTCACTGGCGCTGGCACGCTCGATCCATTCGCGACGGACGCACGGCGCCGTCGAACATCATCGTACGCCAGGCGCCTCCGCATCCGGGCACAAGACCGCATGCTACAATGCCTCTCGATGCGGAGGACCATCGGGGTCGTCACGGTGGCCCGCTCTGACTGGGGGCATCTCCTCCCGCTGCTCCAGGAAATTCGCGCCGCACCCGATCTCGATCTCCTGCTGTTCGTGGCAGGCAGTCACCTTACGCCGCGGTTGGGTCGCACGGCGACATTCATCGAGGACGCGGGCTGGAAGATCGACGAGCCGGTCGAGATGGGGCTTGATTCGGACGCGCCGGAGGCGATCGCGCGCTCCATCGGCGTTGGCGTCATGGGCTTCGCCGATGCGCTCGCCCGCAGCCGCCCCGATCTGCTCCTCGTCCTCGGCGACCGCTTCGAGATGTTGAGCGCGGCCGTCGCGGCGTTGCCCCTCACGCTTCCGGTCGCGCACGTGCACGGGGGCGAGGTGACCGAGGCCGTCATCGACGAGCAGATCCGCCACGCGATCACGAAGCTCGCGCACCTGCACTTTCCCGCGGCCGAGCCGTACGCGCGCCGCCTGCGGCAGATGGGCGAGGAGCCGTGGCGGATCCATACGTGCGGCGCGCCCGGGCTCGACCGATTCCTCACGACGCCGCGGCTCTCGCGGGCCGAGCTCGCGGCGCGGCTCGGCGTCTCGCTGGGGCGACCGACGCTCCTCGTCACGTTCCACCCGGTGACCTTGGCATCCCAGGACACGGCCGTCCACGTCAGTGAGCTTTTGGCCGCGCTCGAGTCGATCGACGCCGACGTCGTCATGACGTCGCCGGGCCTGGAGGTCGATAGCTTCGGGATGATCGCGCGGCTCGAGGGCTTCAGTGCGCAGCGCCCGCGCACGCGCTTCGTGTCCTCGCTCGGCGACGACGTCTACGGCTCGCTGCTCGGGGAAGTCGACGCGATGGTCGGTAACTCGTCGAGCGGGCTCATCGAGGCGCCGTCGTTCGAGCTGCCGGTCGTGAACATCGGCGATCGGCAGCGCGGCCGGCTGCGCGCCGCCAATGTCATCGACGTGGGCCACGGCCGCGACGAGATCGTCTCCGGCATCGCGCGGGCGCTCGACCCCGCCTTCCGTCGCGGTCTGGTAGGGCTGCGCAATCCTTACGGGGACGGCCACGCGGCGCCGCGGATCATGGCGGTGCTCCGCACCGTCGAGCTCGGACCTCGACTCATCCGCAAGCGCTTCATCGACCTCGAGTCGGCCGGTTGACGCTCGCATTCCTGGTTCTCCGCAAAGGCTTTCTCAAGGTCGTCGGCGCCACGATCCAGGCGGCGCTCGAGCGCGGCCACCGCGCGGTCCTCGTCTGGGATCCCGTGGAGCCCAAGCCCGGCGAAGCGGTGACCGACGTTGACCTCGCCGCCTGGCCCGACGCGACGAGTATCGTGTGGACACGCGGCACGCCGTTGTTGCCGCTGCTCCAGTCCGCGTCGGTCGATGCGCTCGTCGCGCCCTCGCTGTACTACGTGCTGCGGGCCACCGTCGGCGAGGACGGAATCGCGGCGCTGGGCCGGGCGGGAATCGGCCTCTACTCCGTGGACTACGTGTTCGAGACGGTGACGAGCGAGCCGGAAGCCTACCGAGTCGTCGACGTGACCTTCTACATGAGCACGTTCCAGCGCGAGCTGCACTACCGGCTCTACGCGGAGCGATTCGCCGCGCTCGGCCCGCCGGCCACGCTCGCGGCGCGGAGCGCGATCTCGGGCTCGACCATGCTCGACCAGCTCGCGATCGTGGACCGAGCGGCCGTCCGGAAGCGCTACGGTCTGGCGCCCGACCAGCCGGTCGTTGTGTTCATGTCGCTCAAGATGGCGGTGCCGGATCCGTGGCGCCGGCTGGTCTGGGGCGCGAGCCCGCGCGGCTGGCGGGCACTCAAGGCGCTCGCGTCGGGGCGCGTGAGCTGGCTGCCCGAGATCCTGCGCGGCAGCGGGTATTCGACGCTCGTGAACGCGCTGAGCGGCTTCTGCGCGCGAACGGGGGCGGCCCTGATCGTGAAGTCGCGCGAGAAGAACGAGGACCCGCGGTTCCTGCGCCGGGTGGCCGACGTGTTCGTCTACGACGAGGCCGTCTACCCCTACACGTCCATGGAGCTCATGGCCATCGCGGACCTCTGCATCCACTTCCAGAGCGGCGCCGTCCTCGAAGCCGCGTTCGTCGGCGTGCCCTCGCTGAGCATCGCCGTGTCACAGGAGCATCTGCGCGAGTACTCGAGCTTCGACGAAGCGTACGGCGGCCGGGAGGGCTCGCTCCAGAACTTTGCGGGAGTCGTCTGGCACGACGATCCGGTGGGTGCCGCCGCCCGGCTCGGTCGCGCGACGTTCGACGACTTCCGGCTCGACCCGGCCGCGCACCGGCGATACGTCGAGAAGTTCCTCGGCTTTTCCGACACGGACAGCAGCGTCCGCGTGCTGCGGACGATCGAGGCGGCGCTCAGCGCGCCGCGTCGCGCATGAGCGCTTCCGCCAGGCGGAAGTCGACGAGCGCGTCGATGTTGACCGAGCTCTCGCGCGGCATCACGAACGGCGCGCGCTCGCGCGGGTAGAAGGTGCGCTCCGCGCGGAGTGTCGCCGCTTTGATCGCGTAGATACTGCCGTTCGGGCGATAGGCCGGCGGCAGATCCTGCCGGTGATCGACCAGCCCGCCCTCGGGAAAGATCCACTTCAACCGTCCTTCGTCGATCGAGAGCATCCAGTACGGCGGATAATCGGCCTCGGTCACGCCCACCACGGCGTCGCTGCTCGTGTCCTCGAGCAGCGCGGTGACGGCGCCGTCGATGTGCTCGGCGCGCCGCAGGGGCGCGGTCGCCGGCAGCATCACCACGACGTCGGCGCGCCAGCCTTCGTGGCTCTCGAGCCAGTCGAGCGCGTGGAGCGCGACGTCGACGGTCGAGCTGCGATCGCCGGCGAGCTCCGCGGGCCGCACGAAGGGCGCCGCGCAGCCGGCCGCGCGGGCGACCGCGATGATCTCGGCGTCGTCGCTCGAGAGGATCGTGCGCTCGAGCGTGCGCGCGCCGAGCGCGGCCTCGATCGTGTACACGATCAGCGGCTTGCCGCACAGGGGCAGCACGTTCTTTCGCGGGAGGCCGACCGAGCCTCCCCGCGCGACGACCAGGCCGAGGACGCGCGCGGAGCTCACCGCACGGCGCTCGGCACGGGTGTCGGCCCGAGGAGCGTCTCGACGAGACGCGCGATGTCGGCGCCGCGGGGCAGCCGTCGGCTGGCCTCGTGATACCGCCGGCGCGCCTCGGGAGTGAGTAGATCGTCGAGGGCGCGCGGGACGTCAGCGGCCGTCTCGGCCACGACGCCCAGGCCCTGAGCAACGCCGTCTGGAACCGGCTCGCCGGAGCTGGCGCGCAGGAACGCACGCGCCTCCGGTGTCGTCAGCAGAAACAGCGTCGCGCCCAGGGGCTCCGGGCTTGCGGCGTCGAGAAACGCGTAATCCATCGCGCAGTGGGAGAAGCCGGTGGCGAGGACGTCGCAGGCGGCGAGCCACGGCTCGATGGGTTGGTGGCCCGTGGTGTCGTGAACCTTCAAGCCGGCCGCGTCGAGCGCGGCGAGATGTGCGACTCGGAGATCCGGCGACTTGGGGTGTTCGCGCAAGACCACAAGCGGGCGAGGCGAGCGCCCGGCGAGCGCGCTCACCAGATCGCGGAACCCCTGCTCCTGGCCTGGAATCTCGGCGGGTTGGCCGAAGAAGCCGACGACCGCGCGGTCATCCGCGCCCAGCCGCCCGCGGGCCTGCGAGCGCATGGCCTGAACGTCGAGCGCGGCGTACGCGGCGTGCCGAATCGAGCCCACGGCCAGCGCCGCGACACCGTGCCGCGAACGGGTCAGCCGTGCGGCGTGCTCGTCCCTGACGAAATAAAGACCGGCGAACTTGCCGTCGATCGCGTTCGCGTCGCCGGGATAGTCTTGCAGCGCGAATGTCGGTCGAGAACCGGCGCACGCAAGCAGCGCTTCGTCGAGACCGACCCCGAGGGACGAGATGCCGACAACGACAAGGTCGGGCTGCAGGTGCGACAGTAGCTCGCGCGTCGCGCGTAGGAGCGGCTCCTGATTGGAGCCGTCCGGGACGTGGCTGGCGCCGTCAGGCAGAACGAACCGCCGCGGCGCTTCGCCCGCCGCCGTCAACGCGTCGAAGCCGGCGCCGCTTGCCGCGAGGATCACCTCGGCCCGCGAGTCGGCGCGGAGCGCCGGGAGGAGCGCCTGGATCATCGCCGCGCCGCCGGGATCCCGCGCGGACAGCAGCACGCGCGTGCGCGTCACGGCGTCGCCAGCCCAGCAGCGACCACCGCCTCGGCCAGCGCCCAGTCCTCCGGCGTGTCGATGTCGAGACCTTCGAGCGCGGTGGTCGGCAGCCCGCGCAGGCGCGGCGGAAAGAGCCGGCGGTGGCGGGTCAGGCTGTCGCGAGTCGTCAGATACAGCGTGCCGTTCGGCGTGAAGGTCGGGCGCGTCTCCTGACGCAACGTCGCGGCGTCCCACGGCGCCAGCGCGGCCAGGAATCCGTCCGGCTCCTGGCGGTACAGCAGGGAGGGCGTGCGCTCGATCCGCGCGACGCCGACGACCCCCTCCGTTCCCGGAGCCGCGAGCAGGCTCAGGGCCTCGGCAAGCCGCGCGGCGCGGCGGAACGGACACGTCGGCTGCAGCAGCATGATCGCATCCGGCCGCCAGCCGTCCTGCGACTCGAGCCACCCCACGGCGTGCTCGACGACGAGGATCATGTCGGTGCGGTCGCCCGCTAGCTCGGCCGGCCGCAGGAACGGCGTCTCGAGCCCCTCGGCCCGGCCGACCTCGGCGATCGCACGATCGTCGGTGGACAGGATCGCACGGGCGGCGACGCCCGAGCTCCGGATCGCGCGCGCGGTCCAGCCGAGCAGAGGAACACCGCCGAGCAGCTTGACGTTCTTGCCCGGCACACCCTTGGAGCCGCTCCGGGCGGGGACGAGGATCAGGAGACGCGGTGACGCAGTTCCCACGTGTCGCCTTCGCGCGTCCACAGGTGGGGAGAGCGAAACTGGTCGATGATCTCCCAGAAGCGCCGCTCGGTCAGTCCCATGTACTCGAGATTCTCACTGAGATACTTGCGCGGGACCTCGCCGTCGAAACGGCGCACGAGCGCCACGCCTTCCTCGCGGGTGAGATGGTGGTTGCGGATCTCCTGCGCGGCATCGTAGGACGCCCGGCCGAGGCCGAACTTGATGTAGGTCGTGTAGTAATGCAGGCCGTCCATCCGATCGTCGATCGAGTTGTACTTCGAATAGGTGCCTTCGGTGCGCTCGGTGTTGGCCTCGAAGCCGGCGTGCTCGACCGCGTAGTAGTAGCACTCCTGCGGGATCCACTTGAGATAGTAGCCGAGGTAGTGCACCTCGATCCGCTTCTCGGCGAGCACGGCGGGATCCGCCGGCAGGTACGGCGCGAGGTCGTTGATCGTCACGCCGTGGCGCGCAAGCTCGGGCATGCGGACGCCGCCGAGGTAGAGGTCGTCGAGACTCTGCTGCTGCGCGTAGTAGCGCAGGTCGCGCTGCGCCGAGGCCGCCTCGGCGACGGGGTTGCCGTACTCCACCTCGTTCTCGCCGTAGATCACGAGGGGGATGCCGTACGTCGCGGCGAGCTTCGGGGCCAGCCCCTTCTGGCCGAAGATGAACGGCTGAAATGGATGCAGGAGGTTCTCGAAGGCCAGGCGCGTCAAGGTCCGATGCACCCGGCCGTTCGGCGTGCAGAGGTAATTGTCGAAGCCGGCGTGAATCCAGGACTGGAAGTTGCGCCAGCCGACCTCGGTATAGATGTGCGGCGCCCACGTCACCGTGAGCGGGTTCATCCCGTACTTGTACTTGAGCACGTGGGAGGCGTAGACGGAATCCTTGCCGCCGCTGCCGGGCACCAGTACGTCGTGGCGCCCGTCGGTTCGGCGGTGGCGCGCGAGCAGATCGAGCAGTTCACGCTCGCGGTCCGCCCAGTTCGCCCGCGTGTCCTTCCACTCCGCGAATCGGCACGCGTCGCAGATGCCGTCGGCGTCGAAGTGAATCGTTTCCTTCTTGGAGTCTGACCTGTGGGCGTACTCGACGGTCGAGGACGGGCGCTGGTTGGAGATGACGCACCGGGCGCAGAACCGCACGTCGCGGGGCAAGCCGAACTTGGCTTCGAGCACGGCCGGATCACTCATCGGCGCTCCGGCGCGTCGTTGACGAACGAGCTCAAGATGGCCAACCCGACCTCGCCGCTCTTCTCGGGATGAAATTGACAGCCGCTCACGTTCCCTCGCGCGACCGCCGCCGTGACCGCGGTACCCGCAAAGACGATGTCGGCCAGGCGGTCCCGCGGATCGGCGGGGTACGCCGCGTACGAGTGCACGAAATAGACGAAGTCGCCGACTCGGACCCCGTTGAAGATCGACTCCTTCCAGACGGGCCCATGCTCGGCCTCCGCGAGAGGACACCAGCCGACGTTGGGAATCTTCTCGCGGCTGCCGGCGGCGGGCTCCGGCAATCGGTCGACGCGGCCGGGAATCAGCCCGAGGCCTTCGTGGCGACCGAACTCGCTCGATTCCTCGAGCAGCAGCTCCATGCCCAGGCAGATTCCGAGCAGCGGCCGGCCGCCGGCGGCGAAGGTCTTGACCGCCTGGTCCAGGCCGAGCCCGCGCAGGCCGCCCATCGCGTCGCCGAACGCGCCGACGCCGGGCAGGATCAGACGCGACGCACCGGCGACCACTTCGGGATCGGACGTCAGGCGGGGCGAGCCGCCGACCCGAGACACGGCCTGGCAGACGCTGAAGAGATTGCCGCGGCCGTAGTCGACCACGACGACCTCGCGCGCGGGGCTCACGCTGCGCTCCGAACGAGCACGCCGGATTGGGCCAGGTGTGACTTGATCGCGCCGATCGAGCAGGTCCCATAGTGGAGAATCGAGGCGACCGCGACCGCATCGGCGCCGCCGTCGACGACCGCGCGCTGGACGTCGGCGGCATCGCCGGCACCGCCGCAGGCAATCACCGGGACGCCCACGGCGGCGGTCACGCGCCTCAGGAAGTCGAGCTCGAACCCCTTGCGGGTGCCCTCGCGATCGACCGACGTCACCAGCAGCTCGCCGGCGCCGAGCTCGACCGCGCGCTGGGCCCATTCGAGTGCGTCGAGCCTCGAGCGCTCGCGGCCGTTGTCGGTGTACGCCTCCCAGCGGTCGGGCCCGATCTTCTTGGTCTGCACCTCGACGACGACGCACTGGCTTCCGAACGCCTCGGCCACTCGGCGAATCAGCTCGGGGTCCGCAACCGCGGCGGTGTTGATCGCGACCTTGTCGGCGCCGGCACGCAGCGCGCTGCGCACGTCGTCCACCGAGCGCAGGCCGCCCGCGACCGTGAGGGGGATGAACACGTCCTCCGCGGCATGACGAACCACGTCGAGGATGTTGTTACGGCCGTAGAGGCTCGCGACGATGTCGACGTAGAGGATCTCGTCGATGCCTTCGGCGAAGTAGCGGCGCGCGAACGCCTGGGGATCGCCCATCACGCGCAGGCCCTCGAGATGGATGCCCTTTACGAGATTGGGCGCCTTGACGTCGAGGCGCGCGATCAACCGCGTGGTCGCCATCGTCAGTCGAGCGTGATCCAGCGGCCGGTATCGCTCGAGCGCCGACAGGCGTCGATGATCCGCTGCACCTGGTAGCCCGCCCGAAGATCGACGCGCGGGCGCTCGCGTCCCTCGACGCAGGCGAAGAAGTGCTCGAGCTCGTCGACGTACATCTGGTCGTACGCCGGTTCGAAGGTCTGCGTGTCCCAGCGCTGGCGCTCCTTGTCGTAGAGGCGCACCGTGTGCCCCTCGAGGTCGACGAGCAGCGTGCTTTCGGTGCCGATGACCTCGACCTCGCTCCGCGACGACCGGTCGACCATGTCGAGATGGATCGAGCCGACCGCGCCCGACCCGAACCGTGCGATCACCTCGCACACATCGTCGGTGGTGACCTCGAGATCACTGAACTTCCCGACGATGGAGAAGACGCCCGTGATCGGTCCGCAGAGCCACTGCATCCAGTCGAACGCGTGACACTCGTCGAGGAGCACGCCGCCGCCCTGCTCCTTCTTGGCCATGTAGAAGGCGCGGTAGTCCTCCCACGGATGCCACAGCGGCAGATAGACGCCGGTGAAGCTGCGGGCGGTGACGATACGCCCGACGCGCCCGGCGTCGATCAGCTCCTTGGCGCGCGCGAGCGGCTTGAAGAACCGCATGCAGAAGCCCAGCAAACCGACGAGCTTCGCGCGCTCCACCGCGTCGACCAGCTCGAGCCCGCCGTCAAGGCTGTGCGAGAGCGGCTTCTCCATCAGGAGGTGAGTGCCCTGCCGCGCGAGCCGGAGCGCCGGGTCGAGGTGATACGCGGTCGGCACGCAGATGAACGCGGCCTGGTAGCGCTCGCCGGCGAGCGCCTCGTCGAGGCTCGTGAAGATCTTTGCCGCGCCGTATTTCGACGCGATCTCGGCGCGGCGGTCCTCACGAGTCTCGACGACCGCGGCGCTGCGTCCGCTGGCCAGCACGTTTCTCAGGTGACGCTTGCCGATCGAACCGCCGCCGACGATCAGAGTCGTGATCACTGGAGCATGTCCTCGCTGAGTGGCGTGTTGGCCTGGATGGCGCGGGCCGTCTTGCGTCCGAGCACCCGGCCGATCACGGCCGGAGAGAGGCCTGTGCCAGGGCGCAGGATCGCGACGTCGTCGGTGCCGAGAATCGAGCCCGCCGGCAGGTTTCGGGCCGCCACGAGGCTCTTGCGAGCGACGCGTCGTATCGGCATCTCGTTCGCGGTTGGCGCTTTGACGCCATCGCCCAGAGCGGCCTCGATGTCCCGAATCGCTCCGATCAGTCCCCGGAGCTGCTCAGGGTCGAGCGACGCCTGGTGGTCGGGCCCGGCGAGCGCCCGATCGAGCGTGAAGTGCTTCTCGACGTACGAAGCGCCGCGTCCGACGGCCGCGACCGCGACGTGGATGCCGAGCGTGTGGTCAGAGAGCCCGACGGGCACGCCGTAGCGGCGCTGGTAGGTATCCATCACGCGCAGGTTCATCCCGGTCGGAGACGCCGGGTAGTCGCTCACGCACTGGAGCAGGACGAGGTCGGCCAGGCCGGCGCGGCGGAGCGTGGCGACGGCGGCATCGACCTCGGCGAGATCCGCCATGCCGGTCGAGAGAATCACCGGCAGCCCGAGGCCTCCGACCACCTCGAGCATCGGAATGTTCGTGACGTCGCCCGAGGGGATCTTGAGCCGGCGCACGCCGAGGCGCGCGAGGAAGCGCGCGCTCTCCAGGTCGTGCGGGGCGGACATGAACTCGATCCGGCGGTCGGCGCAGTGGGCGAGCAGGGTCTCGTGCGCGGCGGGGGAGAGCTCGAGCGCGGACAACATCGCGTGCTGGCTCAGCTCCCCGCCGGTCGCGCGGCGCTGATACTCGGCGGTCGGCGCATCGCGCGTCACGAGGCGGTCGGCCGAGTAGGTCTGGAACTTGACCGCGTCCGCGCCTGCTTCTGCGGCCACGTCGACCAGCGCGCGCGCGAGCGCCAGATCGCCGTTGTGGTTGACGCCGGCCTCGGCGATCACGAACACGTGCCCGCTGGTAGCGGTCGAGCTCACTACCGTTCGCCTTTCCGCTGCAAAAGACGCGCGGGGACTCCGGCGACGGTGGTTCCCGGCGCGACGGTCTCGGTGACGACGGCGCCTCCGGCGACGACCGCGTCGCGGCCGACCTCGACTCCAGGGAGGACGACCGCGCCGACGCCGACGAACGCGCCTTCTCGGACGGTGACCTGGCCGGCGAGCACGGCTCCCGGGCCAAGGTAGGCGTGGTCCTCGAGAATCGAGTCGTGCTCGACAATCGCGCCGCTGTAAACGACGACGTTGGCGCCGCAGCGCACGCGTGCGCCGAGGACGGCGCCGGCGAAGACGACGGTCCCCGCGCCCACTGACGCCGACGCGGCGACGGTTGCGCGCGGATGAGCCACCATCGGGGAGGGGATACCGGCCGACGCTATCAGAACGCCGAGCGCGCGCCGGGCGGACATCGCGGTGTTGCCCACTCCGACCAGCGCGCCGTCACAGGCGCCGCCGCGCACCGCTTTCAGGGCGGCGGCGTCGTCACCGAGAACCGGCACGCCGAGCACCGTCTGACCCGAGAGCGACGAGTCCGCATCGCTGAAGCCCACCAGGGTGAGCGTTGAGCCTTCCTGCAAGAGATCGGCGATCGCGCGGCCGTGAGCGCCCGCGCCCAGGATCACCACCCGCATCGGGCCCGCGCCATCGGGGCGCGTCATCGCGCGGCCTCGAACTGCAGGTGATAGAGCCGCGAGTAAGTCGGGCTCGACTCGAGCAGCTCGGCGTGCGGCGCGACGGCCTCGACCCGCCGGTCGTTGAGCACCACGATCCGGTCGGCGTGGAGGATCGTCGACAGACGATGGGCGATGATGACCGAGGTCGAGCCGACGATCACCCGGTCGATCGCATCCTGCACCAGGCGCTCGGACTCGCTGTCGAGCGAGCTCGTGGCCTCGTCGAGGATCAAGATCCGCGGTCGTCCAACGATCGCGCGCGCGATCGCGACGCGCTGGCGCTGACCACCGGAGAGCCGGACGCCGCGCTCGCCGACCACGGTGTCATAGCCCTGCGGGAACTCCGAGATGAAGTCGTGGGCGTTCGCGGTCCGTGCTGCCGCGACGATGTCCGCGTCCGTCAGGTTCTGCCGGCCGTGGGCGATGTTCTCGCGGATCGTCATGTTGAAGAGCACCGCGTCCTGCGACACGACACCGAAGAGCGCGCGGTAGCTCGACTGGCGCAGGCGCCGAATATCGCGGCCGTCGATCGTGACGGAGCCCTCCAGCGGGTCGTAGAACCGGAGGAGCAGGTCGGCGAGCGTCGACTTGCCGATGCCGCTCGGGCCCACGACCGCGACGATCTCACCGCGGCGGATCTCGAGGTCGATGCGGTCCAGCACGACGTCGTCGCCATAGCCGAAGGTGACGCCGCGCAACGCCAGGCGGTCGCGAAACTCCTCGATCTGCTCGGGGCCGTCCGGAACGTCGGGCTTGGTCTCGAGCAGCTCGGTGAGGCGGGCGGAGCTTGCCAGCACGGACTGGATCTCGATCCACGCAGTGCCGAGCCGGCCGATCTGCACGAGGATCACGCGGCCGATGTACATGAACAGAAAGAACGCGGGGGCCGCCATGCGTCCGGCGAGGAGCTCCCACGCGCCGACCAGGACGATCGCGCCCTCGACCATGTAATTCGCCGCGCTCCGGGCCGGCTCGTCGACGTGCTTGTAGAGGCCGAAGCGCACGCGGAGGTGGACCAGGTCGCGAAGAGTGCGCACGGCCCGGCGGGACTCGAGCGCCTCCACGCCGAGCGCCTTCACCTCTCGGATGTTCGCCAGCACTTCGTGAAAGTGAGCGAGCAGGCCGCCGAGTATCGAAAGGTCCTCGCGGGCGAGCCGCCGGACCGGGCCCTTGACGAAGCGAGTGATCGCATAGTGGGCGAGCCCCGCGCCGGCGGCGGCCAACACCAGGTATGGGCTCGTGCGAACGAGAAGGAAGCCGTAGACCGCGATCAGGACCGGAGCCGTGATGACCGTGATGACGATGATCTCGAGCGGCGCCGCGGTCGCCTGCGTGTCGGCCTCCAGCCGCGACACCAGCTCGCCGGTGCGATGGCGCTTGAAGAACCCGAGCGAGAGACTCATCAGGTGCTCGAACAGCCGCGCCTGGATGGAGGCGCTGGTGCGAACGCGGATCCAGAGCCCGAGCAGGTAGGCCCCGAAATCGGTCGCGCTCTTCAGGAAGCCCACGAGCACGTACGCGCAGGCGAGCACGGCGATCGCGCGCTCGGGCCTCGGCGGACCGGAGACTCCGAGCCACTGGAAGACGGCGGCGCCCAGCGTCCCGAGGTTCAGGTTGCCCAGGCTGACGCGCGGGGGAGACGAGCTCGCCGCGAGGCCGCCGAGCGCCAGGTCGAGGATCGGCGCCATGATCAGCGGCAACAGCCCGGTCAGGACCGTCGCCAGGTAGCTCATGACGAGCAGCAGCGCGACCGCCCGCCAGTGCGGGCGCACGTAGGTTCGCAGCAGGAGCAGCAGGCGGCGAAGGTCGCTCACTGCCGCAAGGTAACCAGCCGGTCGCGCGGGACGCCGAGCGCCGTCAGCGCGGCAACGTGCGGCTCGGGCTTTTCGAACGTCGCGACCACGATGACATCGAACTCTCGTGGGACGAGCTCGCGCAGGTCGCGCACCTCGAACCTCAGGAAGCGTCGGCCCGGGCGCTCGTCGAAGACCGCGACCGGCTCCAGGCCGAGCTCGCAGAGCGTCAGGTACGCCAGCTCGGCTGCGTCTTCCGCTCCGTAAAGCGCGACGCGGCGCGCGTCGCGATTGGGTAGCCCGGCCATCGCCTCGCGCAGGTGGATCCGTGCGCGCCGGTAGAGGTGCAGCGAGTGCGTCATGTACTCGTAGGTCAGCCGGGATTTCTCGGCGATCCCCTTGCCGGTGAGCAGATACCGCAGACGCTTGCGGACCGCGGGCTTGCGCGGAAAGCCGCCTACCTTGACGTAGCCCTTGCGCATCAGCCGGCGCAGGTAGAGGTTGGTCAGCCCGACCGCTACCCCGAGCCGCTGTGCGAGGGCGCGCTGCGTCAGAGGCTTTCCTTCACCGATGGCGATCAGGATCTCGAGCTCGCGCTCGGACTGGCGTTCCATGGGCGGCGTTCAACATTTGAACAAACTCACGGCGAGCGTGTCAAGGTTGGCGCTCGGCGGGGCAGGCGGGCTAGAATATCGTTCGTGCCGCGTAGGCTCGACCCCGATCTCGTCGTATCGCCCGGGGCGTCGCTCCGGCAGGTCTTAGCCACCCTCAACGGCAACGGCCGGCAGGCCGCGGCCGTCGTCGATGCCGAGCGTCGACTCGTCGGGTTCGTCACCGACGGCGATCTGCGCAAGGCGATCGTGCGGGACGTCGGATTGGACCGGCCGGTCTCCGAGGCGATGAACAAGAAGCCCATCACCACAGGAGTCGAGACCTCACGAGAGGCCGCGCTGGCGCTCATGCGCCGGCGGTCGATCCGCCACTTGCCGGTCGTCGATGCGCAGGGACGCCTCACCGATCTGTGGTTCCTCGACGACTTGCTGGCTCCGCCGCTGCTCGATTGTCCCGCGGTGATCATGGCTGGGGGCGAAGGCCGGCGACTGCGCCCGTTCACCGAAACGACGCCCAAGCCGCTGCTGGCGGTCGGCGGCCGCCCGCTGCTCGAGATCCTCGTCGATCGTCTGCGCGACTCGGGTGTGACCAACATCCTGATGGCGGTGCGCCACAAGTCCGAGATGATCCGCGAGCACTTCGGCGCCGGCGAGCGCTTTGGCGTCGCCATCGATTACGTCGAGGAGCCGATCCCGCTCGGGACGATCGGCGCGCTCACCCTCATCGCGCCGCCGATGCGCGGACCGTTCTTCGTCCTGAACGGCGACATCCTCACCAAGTGCGATTTCCGCGCGATGGCCGAGTTCCATCGGGAGCGCGCCGCGGCGCTGACAGTCGCCGTCTCGCTGCATCAGGTCGAGATTCCGTACGGCGAGTTCACCCTTCAGGGCGACCGCGTCGTGGACGTCGCCGAGAAGCCACGCAAGGAATTCCCCGTCAACGCCGGAATCTACGTGCTCGAGCCCTCGGTCGTCGAGCTGCTCCCGCGTGGTCAGTACTTCGACGCTACTGACCTGTTGCGACTCCTGCTCGGGCGCGGGCTTCCGGTCGCGGCCTATCTGATGCGCGAGTACTGGCTCGACGTCGGGCGGCAGTTCGATTTCGAAAAAGCCAACCGCGACGTCGCCGAGGGCCTGCTCGAGTGAAGCGCGTCGGCATCGTCGGTCTCGGCTACGTCGGAATCACGCTGGCCGTCGCGCTGGCGCGCAAGGGCTGCACCGTGTACGGCTGCGACCGGATGCCCGAGGTCGTGGAGGCGCTCGCAGCCGCACGGCCTCATCTGTACGAGCCGGGTATCGCCGAGGGACTGCGCGAGCTGCTCAACGACCGGCTGCACGTCGGTGCTGCCCTGCCCGACACGCCGCTCGATGCGGTCGTGTTGTGCGTCTCCACGCCGGTCGACGAGGCGACCCACCAGCCGAATCTGGAGGGCCTGCGCAGCGCCGCCCGCGCCGTCGCGCGCACCGTCGGTCCTGAGACGCTCGTCGTCGTCCGAAGCACGGTTCCGATCGGCGCCAGCCGGACGGTGGTGCTGCCCGAGCTCCAGGCTGTGTGGGGACGCGCGCGCCTGGCGATGTGCCCGGAGCGCACCATCCAGGGGCAGGCGCTCCGCGAGCTCGAGGAGCTGCCGCAGGTGATCGGCGCGCTCGACGCCGCGAGTGGCGATCAGGCCGAGACGCTGTTCTCGGTCCTGGCGCCGCGGGCCGTGCGCGTGTCGTCGCTCGAGGCGGCGGAAGCCGTGAAGCTGATCAACAACTGCCACACCGACCTGATCTATTCCTACGGTAACGAAGTGGCCTTGCTCGCGGAGCGGCTGTCGCTGGACCCGATGGAGCTGATCCGCGCGGCGAATGTCGACTACCCGCGCCCTGACCTGGCGCGGCCCGGCTTCGTCGGCGGGGGCTGCTTGTCGAAGGATCCGTATATCTTCCTGGCGAGCGCGGCCGCAGTGGGGCACGAGCCGTGGCTCGTCGGCAACGCGCGCCGCCTGAACGAGCACCTTCCGGGTCACGTCGCGCGCCGCTTCCTCGAGCTGCTCGGCTCCACCCGGGGACGCCTCGACGGCGGGCGGGTCGCGCTCCTGGGCTTCGCCTACAAGGGCTGGCCGCCGACCGACGACATGCGCGGCGCGCCGATCGTGCCGATGCTCGACGTCATGCGAGCGACGCCGCTGACCGTGCTCGGCCACGACTTCCTCGTCGGCGCCGAGGTGGTGCGCCGCCACGGCGTCACGCCGTGCTCGCTCGACGAGGCCTTCGACGGAACCGACGGGGTCTTGATCATCACGGACCATCCGGAGTATGCGCGGCTCGACGTCGCCGCGACCGTGTCGCGCATGCGGCGCCCGGCCCTCGTCTACGACTGCTGGCGCGTGCTCTCGTCCGATGCCGTCCGTCGCGTCGGCGGGATTCGCTACGCCTCCATCGGTCTGGCCTGAGGGCAGCGGTGAGCCGTGTCCTCGTCCTGGGGGGGGCCGGTTTCATCGGCTACCACCTCGCGTGCCGTCTCGCCGACGAAGGGGCGCACGCCATCACCCTCGTCGACGATCTGTCGCGCGGGCGGATGGACGACGAGCTGGCCGCGCTGCTCGAGCGGCCCGGGATCGATCTCGTGCGAGCGGACCTGACCGATCCCGACGCGTGGACGCACCTGCCGTCCGCGTGGGACCAAGTCTACATGCTGGTGGCGGTGGTCGGTGTGCGCAACGTCGAAGCTGATCCGAGCCGTGTGATCAGCGTGAACACGCATGCCGTGCTGAACCTGGTCGAGTGGCTGACGCCGAAGGCCGGCACCGTGTTCTTCGCGTCGACCAGCGAGGCCTACGCCGGCGCGGTCGACGGGACCTTGCCCATCCCCACACCGGAGGACGTGCCGCTGTCGGTGGGCGCGATCGAGAATCCTCGGTTCGCATACTCGGCCAGTAAAATTCTCGGCGAGGCGGCCGTCATCCACGGCGCCCGCGCGCGCCGTGTCCCATACGTCATCGCACGGTTCCACAACGTCTACGGGCCTCGCATGGGCTTCGACCACGTCGTGCCCGAGCTCAGCATGCGGGCCCTCGCGCGTGAAAATCCCTTTCGGGTCTACGGCTTCGAGCAGCGGCGAGCGTTCTGCCACGTCGCCGACGCCGTCGAGGCGATGACCCGGCTCATGGCCGCACCGGCGGCGGAAGGTCGAATCGTGAACATCGGCAACGATGCCGAAGAGGCGTCCATTGAAAGACTGGTCGGCATGGTCCTGCGCGCCGCCGGGTACTCACCGGCGCTCGAGCGGCTTCCCGCGCCGGCGGGATCTCCGGCGCGGCGGTGTCCGGACATCTCGCGGCTGCGCGCGCTGACCGGATTCACGCCCAAGATCGATCTCGAGAGCGGCGTTCGCCAGACCTTCGAGTGGTATCGCGACCGGGCGGGCGCTCGGAGATCGGGCCCGTGAGCGCAAGCGACGACCGGATCCCCAACGCGGTCCCGCACCTGGCCGGCAACGAATGGCGGTATCTGAAGGAGTGCCTGGACACCAACTGGGTGTCGTCGGTCGGCCCGTTCGTCGACCGCTTCGAGCGCGAGATGGCGGCGTACGTCGGCGCGCGGCACGGCGTCGCGGTGGTCACCGGAACCGCGGCGATCCACTCGGCGCTGCTGGTCGCGGGGGTCGGCGCCGACGACGAAGTGCTCGTGCCGACGCTCACGTTTGTTTCGACCGCGAACGCGATCCGGTACTGCGGCGCGTGGCCCGTCTTCATGGACTCGGATCCCAAGACGTGGACCATCGACCCGACGAAGACGATCGACTTCTTGAGCCGCGAGTGCGAGATGCGCGGCGGAACGCTCGTGAACCGCGCGAGCGGGCGGCGGGTCAAGGCGCTTCTGCCGGTGCACCTGTACGGGCATCCCGCCGACCTCGATCCGCTGCTCGACGCTGCCGCGCGCTACCCCGGCCTCTCAGTGGTCGAGGATGCCGCCGAGTCGTTGGGCTCGACCTACAAAGGCCGACCTGTCGGCGCTGCCGGCCTCGCCGGCTGCCTGTCTTTCAACGGCAACAAGATCCTCACGACCGGCGGTGGCGGCATGGTCGTGACGAACGACCCCGAGCTGGCGCGCCGGCTGCGGTCGCTGACGACGCAATCCCGATCCGACCCGGGCGAATGGATCCACGACGCGGTTGGCTTCAACTATCGGCTGACGAACCTCCAGGCGGCGCTCGGCGTCGCGCAGCTCGAGCAGCTGGATCGCTTCGTCGAGGCCAAACGCGCGACGGCGCGCGCTTACACCGAAGGGCTGAGCCGCCTGCCCGGCATCGAGCTCTGCGGCGAGCAGCCGTGGGCGGCCTCGAATTTCTGGATGTACTCGATCTTGCTCGACCCGACCCACTGGGGGCGCGCGCGCACCGTGATCGACCAGGCGGCGGCCGCCGGCATCCAGTGCCGGCCGCTGTTCTATCCCGTCCATCGCCAGCCGCCGTACCGCGAGTGTCAGGCCTACCGCGTCGAGATCGCCGACGACCTCCACGCGCGCGGCCTTTCGCTCCCGTGCTCGGTTGGCATGACGCCCGAGCAGCGCGACCGGGTCATTCGATTCCTGACGCGCTTGAAGTAGGTGAATGGGTGGTCCAGCGACACGAACCCGACCGCGCGTGAGCGAGCCGGCTGAGCTGCGCGCATCGACCGATCGCTACTACACCGCGTACTATCGCGACACGCTCGGCATCCCGGACTGGACGACGCTGGTTGAGCTGCGACGCCACGAGGAGCGGCAGGAGCGGCCACGGCTCGAGCGACTCGGGACGCTTCTGGGTCCGGGCGCGCTCCGAGGCCGATTGCTGAACGTCGGCTGCGGCACCGGCGGCTTCAACGTCGCGGCCGCGGCGGTGGGGGCTCGCGCGGTCGGCGTGGATGCGGACGCCGACGCGATCGCGATCTGCGCGCTCAGACGCGACGACCGGTGCCGGTTCACCCGCGCCGAGGCGGAAACGCTGCCGTTCGCCGACAACGTCTTCGACGTCGTCTACTGCTTCTCGGTGATCGAGCACGTCGCCTCGGTGAGCGAAACGATCCGCGAGATGGTGCGCGTGACCCGGCCGGGTGGGGCGATCTACGTGCACACGCCCAACGCGTGGTCGTTCTACGAGGGCCACTACAAGCTGTTCTGGGCCCCATTTCTGCCGAAGGCTCTGGGGCGCGCCTACCTCAGGCTTCGCGGCCGTCCGGTCGCCTATCTCGCGTCGCTGCGCCGCCTGACCCGCGGGGTCATCGTGCGGAGCTTCGCCGCCGCCGGGGTGAAGGACCTGACGTTCTACGACGACGATCGCCCGCGGGAGACGCTCGGGCGGCTGCGCCTGATCACCGGCGCCTACTATCGGCTGTCGGGCGTCGCGCCGTATCTCGAGCTGATCGCGAGGAAGCGGTGACCGCAGACGGCGCGCGGCCGGTGTTGTTCGCGAGCGAATACTATCCGCCGTTCGCGCCGGGCGG
>DATEMW010000062.1:0-9668 GCA_035275385.1 Candidatus Methylomirabilota bacterium
CCGAGACCGGCAACACCGTCGTGTGCATGGACACCGACGCGTCCAAGGTCGAGCGGCTCACCGCCGGCCACATTCCCTTCCACGAGCCCGGGCTGGCGTCGCTCGTCGCCAAGAACGTCGGCGCGGGGCGCCTGGCGTTCACGACCGATCTGCCGACGGCCGTACGCCACGCGCGGATCATCTTCCTCGCCGTGGGCACGCCGCCGCGCGCCAGCGGGGAGGCCGACCTGTCGGCCGTCGAGGACGCGGCGCGCGCGATCGGCGCGGCCATGGACGGGCCGAAGGTGATCGTCACGAAATCCACGGTGCCCGTCGGCACGACCCAGCGCGTTCGCGCGCTCGTCGGCAATCACACGTCGCATCCGTTCGCGGTCGTCTCGAACCCGGAGTTCTTGAAGGAAGGGGCGGCCGTGCAGGATTTCATGAGCCCCGACCGGGTGATCCTCGGCGGCGACGACGCCGAGGCCATCGCGATGCTCCGCGCGCTGTACGCGCCGTTCATGCGCCGCGAAGACCGCATCCTCGTGATGGACGCCGCCAGCGCCGAGCTCACGAAGTACGCGGCCAATGCGATGCTGGCCGCGCGCATCTCGTTCATGAACGAGATCGCCGGGCTGTGCGAGCGCATCGGCGCGAACGTCGAGCACGTGCGGCGAGGCGTCGGCGCCGATTCCCGGATCGGAAGCTCGTTCCTGTTCCCCGGGACGGGATTCGGCGGGTCGTGCTTTCCCAAAGATCTCGCGGCGCTCCTGCATCTGGGCGAGCGCTACGGGCTCGATCTCCGGACCAGCCGCGCGGCCCTCGAGGTCAACCGCACCCAGAAGCGTGTGCTCCTGCACAAGGTGAGGCAGGAGTTCGGCGAGTTCCTGGACGGCAAGACGTTCGCGGTCTGGGGCCTGGCGTTCAAGCCGGGTACCGACGACATGCGCGAGGCGCCTGCGCTCGAGATCATCGACGGCCTGCTGGCGCGCGGCGCCGAGGTCCGGGCCACCGACCCCGTGGCCACCGACCGCGGCCGCGAGCTGCTCGGCGCGCGGATCCAGCTCGACCGGGACGCCTACGGCATCCTGAAGGACGCCGACGGCCTGATCCTGGTCACCGAGTGGAACGAGTTCCGCTTCCCCGACTTCGAGCGGATCCGCGGCCTGTTGCGCAAGCCGGTGTTGTTCGACGGCCGCAACATCTGGAGCCGCCCGCTGGTCGAGTCGCTCGGCTTCACGTACTACGGCGTCGGCGTCTAACCGCCGGCGCCGCCTCCGCTACTCCCGCGCTCCCAGGAAATCGCGCCCGAGCACCCGCTGCACCAGCGCCACCGTCGCGAATGTCATCGCGAGCATCACCAGGCCGAGCACGGCGATGGCGCCGAACTGGCCCTCTTCCTTCAGGTCGAAGATCACGACCGACATCACCTTGGTGGCGGGCGTGAAGAGGATGATCGACGCGGACAGCTCACGGATCACGCCGATGAAGATGAAGCACCAGGCCGCGATGACGCCGCTCCGGGCCAGCGGCGCCGTGATGTCGCGCAGCACCCTGAGACGCCCGCCGCCGAGAATTCGCCCCGCGTCCTCCAGGTCGACCGGGATCGCCTTGAAGGTCGCGTCGGACTGCGCGTAGCCGACGGGCATCTCCTTGGTGAGATACGCGATGAACAGGATCCAGAGCGTGCCGTAGAGGAGCAGGGGCGGCCGCGTGTAGGCGATGAACAGGCCGACCGCCAGGACGACGCCGGGGATGACGACGGGCGCCAGCGCCAGAAACGCCACGAGCTGGTGGCCGACCACGAGCCGGCGGCTCGTGACGTAGGACAGGAGCGCGACGAGCCCCGCGCCGACGCAGGCCGTCATCACGCCGAGCTCGAGCGTGTTCACGATCGCCGCCTGGGTGGCGCTGTACTCGAAGAACGTGAACGAGAAGTTCGCGAGGGTGAGGTTGTCCCAGCTGAGCGGCTGCGCCCACGCGCGCGAGAGCGCCGCCTTCGTCAACACCGCGTAAGGCAGGAAGATCGGACACGCCATCACCGCCAGGACGGCGGCGAGCGCGGGCCAGCGCCAGCGCCCCAGCGGAATCTGGCGCCGCTGGCCGCCCTTGCCGCCGACCGCCGCGTAACCGCGGCGGCCGAGCAGCCGCTTCTGCACCAGGAGCAGGAGCGCCGTCGCCAGGAGCAGCGGCATCGAGAACGCGGCGGCCATCTCGGTCTTCGGCGGGAACTGAAAGAACGTCCAGATCTGCGTGGTGATCGTGTGAAACCCGGCCGGCAGCGAGAGGATCGCCGGCGAGCCGAACAACGCGAGCGCCTGCAGCACCGACAGGATGAACCCGCTCACCAGCGCGGGCGCCGCCAACGGCAAGGTCACCGTGCAGGCGACGGTGAGCCGCCCGGCGCCGAGAATCGACCCGGCTTCCTCGAGGTCGGACGCGATCAGCGCCAAGGTGTTGGCGATCATGATGTAGACGTACGGAAACGTGTAGATCGTCACGACGAACACGAGCCCGGACATGCTGAAGATGTTGAAGAGGGGCTCGTCGCCGC
This sequence comes from Candidatus Methylomirabilota bacterium, assembly GCA_035275385.1. Classification (GTDB taxonomy): domain Bacteria; phylum Methylomirabilota; class Methylomirabilia; order Rokubacteriales; family CSP1-6; genus AR31. The sequence continues at coordinate 2,534 of DATEMW010000062.1, forward strand.
CGGCGACCTCGCGCCAGAGCTTGTTCACCAGCCCCGCGTTGGGACCGGCGAGCATCACCCACGCGAACGCCCCGAGGAAGGGCGGCGTCACGAACGACGCCATCACCAGGCCGCGGATCAGACCGCGGCCCGGGACGTCGGTGCGCGCGGTCAGCCAGGCCAGCGGCGCGCCGATCGCGAGCGACGCGAGCCCCACCCAGAAGGCGAGCACGATCGTGTTCCAGAGCGCCTTCTGCAGCGCCGGATCCGCGAAGACCCGGCGGTAGTGCGCGAACGTCGGGCCGGCATCTCCGCCGACGCTCAGCGAGGCGATCCAGCCGATCGGCAGCGCCATCAGCACCACCAGCGCGAGCGCGGCGGCGACCCAGACCGGCAGCGAGCGGTCGAGGCCCTGAAGACGCGCGAGGCTCACCACGGGCTCACGCGCCGAAGAACTCGACGAACTTGGACTTGATCTCCTCGTTGCGCTTCTCGAGCTCCTCCGGATCCACCGTGAGCAGCTTCAGATCGGAGAGCTTCGGCTTGTCGGTGGGATACTTCACTTCGGGGTGCCCGGTGTAGAGGCCCTCACTGTCGGCCATCACCTGCTGGAGCTCGCGGCTGAACGTGAAGTCGGTGAAGAGCTTGGCTGCGTTGGGATGCGGCGCGAAGCTCGCGATCGCGGCCGGCGAGATGACGAGCGGCACGCCTTCCTTGGGATAGACGACCTCGATCGGGTTGCCCTTCTTCTTCATCTGGTAGTAGTAGTAGTCGCCGCCATCGACCGCGACCTGCCGCTCGCCCGAGGCCACGACGCCCGCGGGATCGACCGCCGACTGCACGAGCATCAGCTTGTTCTGCGCGAGCTGCTTGAAGTAGTCCCAGCCGTAGAGCTGGGTCAGCGCCAGCACGTGGGTCGCGATGACGCCGCTGTAGCCCGGGTGGGCCGTCACCATCTTGCCGCGCCACTTCGGATCGAGGAGATCTTTCCAGCCCTTCGGCGCCTCGGCCGCCGGCACGAGCTTCGTGTTGTAGGCGATCACGTTGACGGTCGCGCGCAGGGTGAAGTAGTAGCCGTCCTTGTCCTTGAAGCCCGCGGGAAAGGCGTCCACGCCCGCCGGCGCGTACTTCATCAAGAGCTTCTTTTCCTTGAGCAGCACGAAGTGCCCGGCATCCGAGGTGTGGATGACGTCGACCAGCTTGAGGTTGGCCTGCATCTCCTGCATCACGCGCTGAAGGATTCTCTGAGAGCCGGTGCGGTGGACCTCGACCTTGATGCCGGGGTAGGCGGCTTCGAACAGCTTGCCGATCTTCTCCGCCGTCGGCAGCGCCAGCGAGGTGTACCAGACGACCTTGCCCTCCTTCTTGGCGGCCTCGACGCGCGCGTCCTGTGCCGCGGCGGGTACCACAGCCGATGCGATCAGCGCGAGCAGACCCGCGAGGGCGCTCCATGTCTTCATGCGTGACTCCTCAAAGGGTGAGTGATTGCGTCAGGCTCAGCAGATTGGGCTCGGCGTCGAGCCCCATGACGTTTCGGACGACCTGCGACACCCGGTCGTCGGACATGACGAGGCTGGCGTTGCCTCGGAACTTCGACTCGATCTCCTCGCGCGACATCGGCGAGTCGGGGCCGCCGCGCGGGTGATCCTGCCACTCTTCCACGACGCGGCCGTCCTTCAACCGAGCTCTGAGGTGGCCCACGAACTGCCGCGGGTAGTCGATGGTGGCGTCGAGCTCGTAGCCGACGCGCGAGGCCACGGACAGGATCTGCGGGTCACGCACGACGTCGTCCTCGAACTCGGCGAGGCTGGCGCGTCCTCGCGTCAGGATGGCGGCGAGCAGATAGGGCAGGCTGAACTTGGCGGCGTAGCCGTTCTGCGGCGCGTGCTTCGACGCGAGCGGCTCCCAGAGGCGGGGCACCGGTCCCGCGGCGGTCCGGCATCGGATCTCGACGATGTCGTCGGCTCGGACGCCGCGGCTCTCGCGCAGCCGCAGCGCGCAGTCCATGTAGGGCTGAGCGATCGAGCCGCACGGGTAGGGCTTGAACGTGAGCTGCTCGAGCTCCCACACCCGGCCGAGGCTCGCGAGCAGCTCGTCCAGACGCGCGGGCTCGACGCCTCCGGCGAAGGCGCGATAGAAGCCGTGCTCGCCTTCCAGGACCGTCTCCGGTCCGGTGAAGCCCGACTGCGCGAGCAGCGCGGCCGTCACGCCGGCGTGGGCGTTCCACCCGGGATGCAGGCGCTTGGTCCACGAGCCGTCGGCCAGATACTCGATGATGCCCGCGGCCTGGCTGCCGCAGATCCCGAACGCGCGCACGAGCTCGTCCTCGCTGAGCCCGTAGAGCTTTCCCGCCGCGGCGGCGGCGGCGAAGGTCCCGGTGAGCGCGGTGGGATGGTAGTGGCGCGCGTGGAACTTCCCAGGAACCGCGAGCCCGATCTTGCACATCACCTCGACGGCCCCGACGATCGCCGTCAGCACGGCGCGGCCGGTCGCGCCGGTCGCCTCGCCCACGGCGAGGCTCGTCGGCACCGCGACCGAGCCCGTGTGCACGATCGCGTCCTCGCGCGTGTCGTCGAAGTCGAGGCCGTGGGCGAGCGTCGCGTTGGCCAGCACGGCGTTGGCCGCGGCGACTCGGACGCCGCCGCCCACGACGAGACTTTCGGGGCGGCCGCCGAGACGCTCGGCCGTCGCGCGCACGGCGCGGCCGAAGTCGTAGCGGACCGAGGCCAGGCAGCAGCCGAGGGTATCGAGCGTCAAGAGCCGCGCCCTGTCGACGACGGGCGTCGGCAGGTCCTTCAGCTCGAGCGCCAGGACGAAGCGGGCCAGGCGTCGGGCAGCGGACACGGTCACGGCTTGCCTCCCCGGACCTCCCTCAGCACCTCGAGCACGGCCGAGTGGATCCGCCCGTTGGTCGCCACGAGCGTGGGCCTGTCGAGCTCGAGCGCGCCGCCGGACAGATCGGTGATCCGGCCGCCGGCCTCCTCGACCATCAGGCTGCCCGCGGCCACGTCCCAGGGGCCCAGTCGGAGCTCCCAGTACCCGTCGAGCCGGCCGCTGGCGAGCCAGGCGAGATAGAGGACCGCGGACCCCAGCCGCCGGACCGCGCGGGCGCGTACGCTGAACGCGGCGTACTCTCTCAGGTTGTTGTCGCCGCCCTCGCGGATGTTGTATGGAAATCCCGTCGCCAGCAGGCTTTCGTCGAGCGTCTCCGTCGCCGACACCGTCATGGGCTGGTCGTTGACGGTCGTACCCCGGCCGCGTTCGGCCGCGAACAGCTCGTCCAGGTTCGGGTCGTAGATCACGCCGAGCTCGACGCGCCCGGCCGATTCGAGCGCGATCGAGACGCCGAAGGCCGGAAACCCGTGCGCGTAGTTGGTGGTGCCGTCCAGGGGGTCGATGATCCAGCGCCGCCCCGACCGCCCGGCGCTGGCGCCGCGCTCCTCGGCCAGCACGGCGTCGTCGGGAAATGCCGCGGCCAGCCGGCCCACGATGAGCTCCTCCACGCGCGCGTCCATCTCGGTGACGAGGTTCGTCGGGCTGCCCTTGTAGGCGATGCGGCGCGATCCGGAAAGCTCGCTCTTCAGGAGCTGCCCGGCGGCCCGCGCGGCGTCGATCGCCACGCGTCGTTCGAGCGATGCCATGCTGCCGCGCAATGTATCATACGGTCGTGCACATCGTGGTCATGGGCTCGGGTGGAGTCGGCGGCTACTTCGGCGCGAAGCTGCAGCGCGCCGGCGAGCGGGTGACGTTCGTCGCGCGCGGCCCCCATCTGGAGGCGATCAAGCGGTCGGGTCTCGCGATCAAATCGGCGGGCGAGGGAGACATCCTGGTGCGCCCGGCCGCGGTCGAGCGGCTCGAGGGCGCCGATCGTGCCGACGCGGTCCTGTTCTGCGTGAAGTCGTTCGACACCGACGACGCGGCGGCGCGCCTGTGGTCGATCCTCGGACCGGAGACCCCGGTGCTCTCGCTCCAGAACGGCGTGGACAACGAGGAGAAGATCGACGCCAAGCTCGGCGCCGGCCGCGCCATGGGCGGCGTCGCCCAGGTCTTCGCGACGATCGAATCGCCCGGCGTGATCAGGCACCATGCCGCGGGGCGCATCATCTTCGGTGAGATGGACGGCACGGTCAGCGCGCGAGGCGAGACCTTGCGCGACGCGTTCGCGCGCGCCGAGGTTCCCGTCGAGCTCTCCAAGACCATCCGCCGCGCGCTCTGGGAAAAATATCTGCTGATCTGCGCGGTCGGCGGCACGACCGCGGTGACGCGCGAGACGATCGGCGCCGTCCGGGACACGCCTTCCACGTGGCGCTTGTTCAGGACGATCGTGGAGGAAGTCGCGGCGGTCGCGCGGGCCTCCGGCGTGGATCTCGCCGACGATGCGGTCGACCAGGTCGTGAAGTTCGCCGCGACGATCCCGCCCGGCAACCGAGCCTCGCTGGCGCAGGATCTGCTGCAAGGACGGCGGCTCGAGCTCGAGGCGCTGCACGGCCACGCGGCGCGGCTCGGCGACCGCCTGGGCGTACCGACTCCCGCGATCTTCGCCGTCTACGCGGCCCTGGCGCCGCACGCGGCGGGGAGGCGCGGCTGACCCCAGTCGACCACCGCGCCTCGGCCGACGGCGTCGACGCCCCGCATCGGCCGGCGGCTTCCAGCTCTCCAGCGCGAGCGGTCTGGCACTACCTCAAGCGCTACCGCGCCCGCTACGGGTTCGGCATCGCGTGCCTCGGCGTCGGCACGTACGCGTCGCTCACGATCCCGTGGACCGTCAAGCGCGCGATCGACGCGCTGCAGGCCGACGCGGCGTCGGCGCCGGTCGGCTACTTCGTCGCGCTGATCGCGGCGTCCGCGATCCTCAACGGCGCCGCGCGCCTGGGCTCGCGCTTCGCGATGACCGGCGGCTGCCAGCGGATCGAGTCCGACATCCGCGCCGACCTCTACGCGGCGCTGCAGAGCTTTCCGCCGCGCTTCTTCGCCCGGCATTCGACGGGCGACCTGATGGCGCGCTCGACGAGCGACATCACCGCCGTGCGATCGCTCCTCGGCTTCGGCGCCATCAGCCTGGTCTCGACGACGTTCGCCTTCGTCGGCGTGCTGGCCGCCATGCTCGCGGTCGACCCGTGGCTGACGCTCTGGTCGCTGGCGCCCTCGCCGGTGCTGATCGTCCTGGCCCGGCGCTTCAATGTGAGAGTGAACGAGCGAACCGAGGCGGCGCAGAACCAGCTGAGCGTCCTCTCGGAGCGCGTCCAGGAATACGTGTCCGGCATGGCCGTGGTGCGCGCGTACACGCTCGAGCCTCGCGCCCGCGCCGATTTCGGGCGCGCCAACGCCGAATACCTTCGGCTGAGCCTCCTGCTGGCGCGGACCGAAGCCGGGTTCTCGCCGCTGATGGGACTGATCGCGGGAATCGGAACCCTGATCGTGATCTGGGCGGGCGGCCGCGCCGTCGTCGACGGTCGACTGACGCTCGGCGCGCTCGTGGCGTTCAACGGCTATCTCGCCTATCTCACGTGGCCCACCCTGGCGCTCGGCTGGACGCTCTCGACGGTGCGCCGCGGCCTGACCTCGATGGGCCGCATCCTCGAGATCGTCGACGAATCCCGCACGACCGCGAGTGCGCGCGCGGGCGCGACGAACGGCTCCGCGACGTCGAGCACGCCGCCCGGCATCACGTTCTCGCATCTCACGTTCGCCTACGGCGACCGGCAGCCGGCGCTTCGTGACGTGAGCTTCGAGGTGGCGCCCGGTGAGACCGTGGCGGTGGTCGGCGCGACCGGAAGCGGCAAGTCGACCCTTGGGCTCGTGCTGGCCCGACTCTGGGAGCCGCCACCCGGAACGGTCTTCCTCGGCGGGCGCGACGTCACCGAGCTTTCGCTCGACGCGCTGCGAGCCCAGATCGCCCATGTGCCGCAGGAGGGGTTCCTGTTCTCGCGCTCGATCGCCGAGAACATCACGCTCGGTCGCGACGGCGTGGAGCGCGACCAGCTTCAGGCGGCCGCGGCGGTCGCCGGCGTCGCCGACGAGATCGAGCGGTTCTCGGCGGGATTCGAGGCGGTCGTCGGCGAGCGAGGCCTGACCCTTTCGGGCGGTCAGCGGCAACGAGTCACCCTGGCGCGCGCGCTGGCCGGCGGCCCGCCGGTCATCGTGCTCGACGATGCCTTCGCCTCGGTCGACGCCGTGAAGGAAGAGGAGATCCTCGCGAGCCTCCGGCGCGCGCTCGCCGGACGGACGGTCCTGTTGATGACTCACCGGCTGCGCGCGGCGTGCACCGCTGATCGCATCGTGGTCCTCGAGGCCGGGCGCCTGATCGAGAGCGGCCGCCACGAGGAGCTCCTGCGCCGCCGAGGAGTCTACGCGCGTCTCTGGCGCATCCAGCAGCTCGAGGAGGAGATCGCGCGTGCCTGATTCGGTCTACGATCCCGAAGCCGAGGAGCAGCTCGGCCGCGCGTTCGACCGGCGCCTGGCCGCCCGGCTCATGCAGGCGGCGCGGCCGCACCGCGGGCTCATCGCGGGCTCGCTCGCCCTGTTCCCGCTGATCGCCCTCGTCGAGCTGGCGCAGCCCTGGCTCCTCAAGATCGCCATCGACGACCACATCTTGAAATCGGACTGGCTCGGCTTGACGTGGATCGGCGGGCTCTACATCGCAGTGCTCGCGATCCTCTATCCGCTCCGAACGCTCGAAGCCTACCTGATGCAGCTCACCGGCCAGCGCGTGATCCACGACCTGCGCGCGACGATCTTCGACCACCTGCTGCGTCTGGAGGCGCGCTTCTTCGACCGCAACCCGGTCGGACGGCTGATGACGCGCGTCCTCCACGACGTCGACGCGGTCAGCGACGCGTTCACCAGCGGGCTCTTCGCGGTCGTGGCCGACGTCGTCACGCTCACCGGCGTCGTGGCCGTGATGCTCTGGATCGACTGGCGCCTGGCGCTGGTGACGTTCTCGATGATGCCGGTCTTCGTCATCGTCGCCGTGTATTTTCGGCTGAACGCGCGCGACGCCTACCGCCAGGTGCGTCGCCGCCTCGCGCGCCTCAACGGCTTTCTCCAGGAGTCGCTCCAGGGCATGACGGTCGTGCAGCTGTTCGTGCGCGAGCGCCACGAGCGCGAGCGGTTCCGCCGGCTCAACAGCGACTATCGACGGGCGCTCTTCCGCTCG
>DATEMW010000063.1:0-3919 GCA_035275385.1 Candidatus Methylomirabilota bacterium
CTCGATCGGCCGCCCGTTCACGCCGCCCGAATGGTTGATGCGATCGACCGCCATCTGCGTGCCGACCAGCGCGGTCTTGCCGCCGGCGGCGCCCGTGCCGGAGAGCGGCTGGAGCACGCCGACCTTGTACGGCTTCGCCTGACCGAACGCATCCCGCCAGGGCGCCGGGACGAGCATGGTCGCGCCCAGCGCACCGGCCGCGGTCGACGTCAGCGCCAGAAACTTGCGGCGGGTCGTCTTGCCGCTCCACCACATGTGCTTCGCCCAGGGTTCGTCGTGCCAGCGTTCAGCCATCGGAGATTCCTCCTTGCGGCCCCGCGCTAGACCAATGCCTCTACCGCGGGCACCGTAATGTCCGGTAAGAGAATTGCCCCTACTTACACTAACCCTCCCCGCCACGCAAGGGCTCTGAACCCCGAAAGTTCTAACCCGCGCCCCCGATCACCCCTAGCAGATGACCTGAAGGGATGTCGGGCCAATGCGGGCAGGTGGTGCCGGCGGGGTCGATGAGACGCGTTCCCTCGTAGGATCAGCGGACGTCCGGCACCCGGATGGAGCCCAGCCGAGGCGGGACATGCGCGCGCGTGCCGCGTGGTCGAACGACCCCGCCGGCACCGCCTGCCCGCATCGGCCCGCCTCCGCGCCGCCGTCCGCTAGAGAGTGCCCGGATAGGCGCCGCCGTCGAGCACGAAGTTCTGCCCGGTCATGTAACCGGCCTGGGCGCTGCAGACGAACGCGCACACCTCGCCGAACTCCTCAGCGGTGCCGAAGCGGCCGGCCGGATTTTGCGACTGGCGCTCGCGGGCGACGTCCTCGATCGATCGCCCGGTCGTCTTCGCGACGGTCGCGATCGTCGAGCGGAGCCGGTCGGTGTCGAAGGGGCCGGGCAGGAGGTTGTTGATCGTCACGTTGTGCGCGACGGTCTTGCGTGAGAGCCCGGCGATGAAGCCGGTGAGCCCGGCGCGCGCGCCGTTGGAGAGCCCGAGGATGTCGATCGGCGACTTCACCGAGACCGACGTGATGTTCACGATGCGGCCGAAGCGCCGCGCGATCATCCCGTCGACGGTGGCCTTGATCAGGAAGATCGGCGTCAGCATGTTCGCGTCGAGCGCGCGAAGCCACGCGTCGCGGTCCCACTCGCGGAAATCGCCGGGCGGCGGTCCGCCCGCGTTGTTCACCAGGATGTCCGGGTTGGGGCACGCCTGCAGGAGCTGCGCCCGCACCGCGTCGGTCGTGATGTCGCCGGCCACGGTCGTCACGCGCACGCCCGTCGCGTCGCGAATCTCCTTCGCTGCGGCCTCGAGCGCGTCCTTGGTGCGCGCGTTGATCGTGAGGTTGACGCCCTCGCGCGCGAGCGACATCGCGCAGCCCTTGCCGAGCCCCTTGCTGGCGGCGCAGACGATTGCGTTCTTGCCCTTGATCCCGAGATTCATGGTGTGCGGCTCCTTTTAGAGGCCCGCCAGCGCGAGCGCCCGGCGAATCGACTCGCGCTCCGCCGGGCTGACCGGGGTCAGCGGCGGACGCACGTAGGCGGCCGGAATCCGTCCGAGGAGGACGAGCGCCTCTTTCATCCGGTTGTGCATGTCCACGAACGGCGGCGCGTAGAACACCGACACGAGCGGCGCGAGCCGATCGTTGATCCGCCGGGCGCCGTCGAGATCGCCCTTGCCGCACGCCTCGAACAGCTCGGCCTGCAGATCGGCGGTGACGCTGCCCATGCCGGAGATCGCGCCGTCGGCGCCGAGCAGGAACGTCGCCATCAGCGACATCGTGAACGCCGAGAGCATCGCGACCGGCCGGCCCGTGGCGCGCAGCGCGCGCAGATTCGCCTCGAAGGCAACGATCTCGTTGGACCAGTCCTTGACCGCGGCCACCTGCGGGATCTCGGCGAGCCGCGCGAGCGTGTCCGGCGAATAGCCGATGCCGGAGGCCGGCGGGTACTCGAACACGACGATCGGCAGATCGACGCGCGCCGCGATCTCGGAGAAGTGGCGCAGCACCATGTCGGGCTTGAGCTGAGCGCCCCACATGAACAAGGTGGGCGGGAACACCAGGAGGCCCGCCGCGCCCTCGGCGCGCGCGTCGCGGGCGAGATCGACCGCGTCCTGCGTGCCGTCGGAATACACGCCGGCGACGATCGGACAGCCGCCGCCGACCTCGTCGAGCGCGATCGCCAGCGAGCGCTTACGCTCCTCGCGGTTGAGCGACGAGACCTCCGAGGCGTGGCCGTTGGCGACGATGCCGGTGACGCCGCGGGTGTCGGCGAGCCAGCGCAGATGCCGGCGATACGCCGGCTCGTCGATCGCCAGGTCTGACGTGAACGGGAGCACGTTGGCAGGCATGACGCCCGCGAAGCGCAGCGGCTGGGTCATCGCTCCCTCCTCACCACCCAGAGATCTGGTCGACGACTTCCTTCGCGGTCACGACACGGCCATACGCCCGCCCGATGATGTCGAGCGCGGCGCGCTGGATCTCTGGCCACAACGTGGCCACGCCGTCCTCCACCACCGTGACGCGGTATTCGCGATGGAGCGCGGCGGTCACCGTCGCCAGCACGCAGATGTCCGTCATCGTACCGGTCACCACGAGCGATGTCACGTTCCGGGCTCTGAGCGCCGTGTCGAGCTGCGTGCCGGCGAACGCGTCGTAGCCGCGCTTGCGGACGACGATCTCGCCGGGTCGCGGCGCCAGAGCCGGCACGGTCTCGGCGCTCGGCGTTCCCTCCAGGCAGGACGACGACGGCAGGCCGAAGCCGCGAGACGCCCCCGGCGCCGCCGGCCGGTGCTCGGGGTGCAGGCTGCCGATCAGCACGGGCACGCTCTCGGAATAGACGAACTCGGTGAACACGACCGGCAGGTGCTTGTCGCGGAACAGGTTCAGGAGGCCCTGGATCGCCGGCACGATCTCGCGTGCCGGCGCCACTTCCATCGCCTCACCCGGGTCCAGAAAACCGCGCTGCATGTCGACCACCACGAGCGCCGTGCGCCCGGGCTCGGGCGCCAGAACGCGCTCGAATGTCTCGCGACGGTCGGCCATCTAGCTCGGCTTCTTCGCGGCCTGAGCGAGGCGGGGGAGGACGTCGCGGGCGATCAGCTCGACCTGCTCGGGCTCGTAGCGATACGGGATCAGGACCAGGCGGTCCACGCCCGAATCGACGTGCGCGCGAAGCTGCGCGACGCACTCGTCGGCGCTGCCGCGAATCGCGTGCTCGATCGTCGACTCGCTCCAGGCGGCGACGTCCCATTCCGTCTCGAGCCACTTCCGCATCGGCGCCTCGGTCGCTTCGCGCGAGCGGCCGACGTAGATCGCGAGCTGATTCGTGCCACTGAGCGTCCTGGGATCGCGCCCGGCCTCTTTCGCGAAGCCGACGATTTTCTCCCACGAGCGCCGGTAGCTCTCGGGCGTGTAGAAGTAGGTGAGCCAGCCGTCGCCGCTGGTCGCGACGCGCTTGAGCACCGCGTCGACGTAGCCGCCGATCAGGATCGGCGGGCGCGGCTTCTGTACGGGTCGCGGTCGCATCACCGCCTCGCGCAGGTTGTGCTCCTCGACCTGCAGGGTAACGCGGTCCTCGGTCCAGAGCCGCGAGAGGATCTCGAGGTTGCGCTCGAAGAGTCGGCCGCGCCGCTTGAACGGCACGCCGACCGCGTCGAACTCGCGGGCGTACCACCCGGCGGCGACACCGAGGATCAGGCGGCCCTTGGAGATCACGTCGAGCGTGCCGAGCGCCTTGGCCGCGACGGTCGGATTGCGCAGCGGCAGCACGAGCACGCCGGTGCCCAGCTTGATCCGGCTGGTCCGCGCCGCGATCGCCGTCAGGGTGCCGACCGCGTCGAGGATCGGGAACGAAGGCTCGACGCCGAGGATCACGTGGTCCCAGGCCCAGAGCGACTCGAACCCGAGCGCCTCGGCCCGCTGCGCG
>DATEMW010000064.1:0-5784 GCA_035275385.1 Candidatus Methylomirabilota bacterium
GGCCTGAACGTGGACCTGACCGGACTGCTGAACGTCTACACGTACCCGGGCGCGCCGGTGATCGTCGTCTACAAGGCCCGCGTGATCGGCGGCACCCTGACCACGTGCGACGAGAACGACGCGCTCGAGTGGGTCGCGCCCGACCGGATCCCGTGGGACGAGCTGGCGTTTCAGTCCACGCGCGAGGCGCTGCGCGAGTGGGTCGCGGCGCAGGGGTTGATGCCGAAAGGCTAGACGCGGATCAGCCCGCGCTCTTCTTCATCGCGCGGGCGAGAAATCGCTCCATGTCGGGCACGACAAACCGCTCGTGCCGTCCCTCGGCGATCTTCTCCTTCTCGTCCCACGCCTCGACCGAGAACAGGTAGCGCTTGCCGTCCGACTCGAGCAGGGTCGCCTGCGCGCGCACCTTCATGCCGACGGGTGTCGCCGCGAGATGCTTCATCTCCACCATCGTGCCGACCGATCCGCCGCCAGGCGGATAGTGGGGCCGCATCACCGCGCCCGCTGCGTCCTCGAGCAGACCGATGACGTACGGCGTCGCGAACACGTGCACGCCGCGGTTGCCCATCGCGTGAGCAGTCTTGTCTTCGGTGACGGTGTAGCCGATCTCGGCGGTCGCTCCAGGCTTGATGTCCACGGCGTCAGGTTTTACCTCGGAAACAGAAGCGACTGCAAGCCCATCACGACGAGCAGCACCTCGACGATGCCGAGAAAGACGCGATCGCTCATCCGGTCGAGCAGGCGCCGGCCGAGCCACGTGCCGGCGAACATCGTCGCGCCGAGCGCCAGCCCAACCGCGGCTGTCTCCCAGCTCAGGAGCGCGTAACGCGCCAGCGTGGCGCCGCGCGCGAGGTGCATCACCATCGCGCACACGGCCTCGGTGCCGACGTAGGCGCTGCGGCGAAGGCCGTAGGACAGGAAGAACGGCGTGTTCAGTGGGCCGGTCGTGACGATCAGCCCGGAGATGAGCCCGACGACCGCGCCCAGCACGGGAAAGTAGCGCAGGCGCATACGGAAGAAATCGGTGGCCAGGATCCGCCGCAGCGGGACCGAGGCGATCAGGAAGAACCCGACGAATCGGCCGAGCCACTCGGTAGAAGCGCCCGCGTAGATGGCGGTACCCAGCACCGTCGCCGGCACGGCGCCGAGCGCGAAACGAAGGACCACACCGCGATCGAGCTCGGCGCGACTCCACCAGATTCGCGACAGGTTGCCGACCGTCATCGCGACCGTGAGCACTGGAACCGCCGCGCGCAGGCCGACGCTCCAGGCCACGAGCGGGAGCATGATGATCCCGGTCCCGAATCCGGCCACGCCGCCGACCAGCGAGCCCACGAGTGCGCCGACGACCAGCACCACCCAGCCGATGGGATCGGGCATGTCGTGTCATCATACGCGGGTGTCTCGATGGCTCGCTGCGGCGGGCGCGCTCCTCGTCTCGCTCGACTCGATGATGAACATCGCGTTTCCGGCGATCGCCGCGGCCTTCGCGGTGCCGCCGGAGCGCATCCGCTGGGTGATCATCTGCTACGTCCTCACGTACGCGCTCACCTCGCTGGCGGGCGGCACGGCCGGCGATCGCATCGGGCACGTCACGGTCTTCCGCGCCGGCGCCGCGCTGAGCATCATCGCCTTCGTCATGGGCGGCCTCGCCTCCGGCTTCGGCTGGCTCCTCGTCGCGCGCGTGGTGCAGGGCTTCGGCGGGGGACTGATCTACGGCACGGCGCCCGCGCTCGCGGTTGCCGGCGCCTCGCCGGCGCTTCGCGGCCGCCGGCTCGGCTTCCTGAGCGGCGCGATGGGGCTCGGCTTCCTCGGCTCACTGCCCGCGGGCCTGCTGGTCGAGTCCGTCGGCTGGCGCTGGGTGTTTCACGTCCGGGTGCCGCTTGCTTTGATCCTGCTCGGCTGGGCGCTCGCCGTGCGTTCCGAGCGCGTCGACCTCGAGCGTAAGCACATGCTCACGGGCGACGTCACGCGCGGACCGGTGCTGCGGGCGGGCGCGCTCTCGTTCGTCGCACGCGGGGCGATCTTCGCGATCTGGCTCCTGGTGCCGTTTTATCTGGTCGAGGCGCGCGGCCTCGGCGCGCTCGTCGGCGGCGTCTTCTTCATGCTGACGCCGCTCGGCACCACCATCGCCGGGCCGCTCGCCGGCCGACTCGCCGACCGCATCGGCGCCGCGACACCCGCCGTGGTCGGGCTCGCGCTGGAGACGGCCGGGCTCGCGGTGCTCGGCTTCGTCGACGGCGCGACACCGCTCGCGATGGTCGCGCTCGCACTCTTCGTCGCCGGCTTCGGCGTGGGCTTCTTCGAGGTGCCCAACATGGCGACGATCATGGCGGCCTTTCCGCCGGGCCGGCAGGGCGCAGCCGGAGGGCTCTCGTTCCTTGCGCGCACGCTCGGCGTCGTGGCGGGAGTCGCGGTGATGGGCCAGATCGTGGCCGCGCGAAGCGCCGCGGTCGGCTTTCTGGGCGCCTTCGGCGAATCGCTCCTGACGGCGGCCGTTTCGGTCGGCGTCGCATGCGTTTTCGCGCTGGTCGGCGCCCGTGTTCGCCGATGAGCCCGGCGCGGGGCTATACTTCCAACCTATGACAGCGGTCCGCCCAGTGGCGGGCTCGGAGTGAAGGGGGTGCTCATGGCGGTCGAGCTCACGTCCAAGCGGTATCGCGTCGAGGACCTCGACGCGGTCGAGTTCTGTTTTCAGCAAGGCTGGACCGACGGGCTGCCGGTGATCCCACCGACCGCCGAGCGGGTTGAAGCGATGCTCGCGGCCGCGCGGCTCGACCCCAAGCAGGAGATCGCGTTCATCACGAACCGGTCGGTGTCGATCACCGCCGAGAAGGTCGCGATCAACGCGGTCATGGCTGGATGCCGTCCCGAGTACATGGGCGTCGTGATCGCCGCGGTCGAGGGCATCGGCGATCCGGCGTGGGGCTATCACGGGCCGGGCACGTCGACCGGCGGCGCCGCGGTCTTGATGATCGTGAACGGGCCAATCGCCCGACAGCTCGACATCAACTCCGGCGACAACCTGTTCGGCCCGGGCTGGCGCTCGAGCCTCACCATGGGGCGAGCGCTGCGCCTGGTGATGCGCAACGTCTGCGGCTCGATTCCCGGGCTCCTCGATCGCGGCACCCTGGGCCACCCGGGCAAGATCTCGTACGTGATCGCCGAGAACGAAGCGGAGAGCCCGTGGACTCCGCTGCACGTCGAGCGCGGCTTCCGACCCGATCAGAGCACGGTCACGGTCATGGCCGCCGAGGGGCCGCACCAGTTCTACAATCAGCTCTCGCCCGACGCGGAGGGTGTCCTGACCACGCTCGCCGACTCGATGCAGCACTCGGGCGGCGCGGGCCGGCAGCCCCAGTACGTCGTCGCGCTGGCCGGTGAGCACATGCGGACGATCGCCGGCAGCGGCTGGACGAAGAAGGAGATCCGGCAGTTCCTGTTCGATCGCACGCAGAACTCGATCGCGCACCTCAAGCGCACGCATCGCATCCCCGGAGAGGTTCAGCCGGGCGACGAGACCAAGATGCGTCCGATCGTCGCGAGCCCCGAGGACTTCCTGATCGTGGCCGCCGGCGGACGCGCGGGCTCCTTCTCGTCGTTCATCCCGGGCTGGGGCAGCGGCAACTCGTCCCGAGCCACCACCAAGGAGGTCAAACGCTGATGGAGATCCTGGATCCGACCGTCGAGGCGGCCACACAGCCGATCGCGTACGTCGATCGCCCGGGCAGCCTGAAGGGCAAGCGCATCGGGCTCATCGAGAACACGAAGTACAACTCGGACAAGCTCCTGGTAAAGATCGGCGAGATCCTCAAGAAGGACTACGGCGCCAGCGAGACGCGCCTGTTCCGCAAGCACAACGCGTCGGTGCCCGCGCACGAGGAGATCATCGTGGAGGTGCGCAAGACCTGCGACGTCATCGTCGCGGGCGTCGGAGACTGAGGGTCCTGCTCGTCGGGCAGTGTGCTCGACGGAATCGTGCTGGAGAAGGCGGCGGTGCCGGCGGCGTCGATCGTGACGGACGTGTTCGAGAGAACGGCCCGCGCCATGGCGGTGCAATGGGGCGTACCGACCTACAAGTTCCTGATGATGCCGCATCCGATCGCAAACCTCACCGAGGCCGAGCTCGACCAGCGCGCGCGCGAGATGGCGCCCGCGGTCGTCAAGCTCCTGCTGGAGGGACAGGAATAGATCGCGCGTTCCGGCCGCCGTGGTGGGGCCGGAACGCGCACGTGCAGACTATCTGGGGCCCGCTCTTCCGCCGCCAGCGCCTCCCGGGGCGGCGGGAGCGGGTCGCCACCTCGGACGGCGACTTCGTCGACCTCGACTGGGCGGTACCCGAGCCGCCTGGCGCGCCGATCCTCCTGGTACTTCACGGGCTCGAGGGCTCCTCGAGATCGCACTACGCCGTCGGACTCATGCGCGAGGCGCTCGCGCGGGGCTGGCGCGCCGTCACGCTCAATTTCAGATCGTGTAGCGGCGAGCTGAACCGCCTGCCGTCGTTCTATCACTCCGGTCACACCGTCGATCTCGACGAGGTCGTCCGCCTGCTCGTCGCCCGTGAGCCCGGCGTCCGGCTCGGCGCCGTCGGCGTCTCGCTCGGCGGCAACGTCTTGCTCAAGTGGCTCGGCGAGCAGGAAGCTGCCGTGCCCGAGCCCCTGGTGGCCGCGGCGGCGATCTCGGTGCCGTACAGCCTGGCCCCGTGCGCCCAAGCGCTGGACCGCGGCTTCTGCCGGCGCGTGTACACCCCGAACTTCCTCGGGACGATGCGGGCCAAGGTGAGCCAGAAAGCGCGGCGCGATCCGGAGCTGTCCGAGATCGTCGACCTGGCGCTCGCGATGCGCTCGCGGACGTTCGCCGAGTACGACCGCGCCGTGACGGCGCCGCTCAACGGGTTCGCCGACGAGTTCGACTACTGGGCCCGCGCCTCCAGCGCCCCGTATCTCGGCCGGATACGCCGGCCGACCTTGCTCATGAACGCGCTCGACGATCCGTTCGTGCCGCGCGAGGCGCTGCCGGATCCGGCCGCGCTGCCGCCGTGGGTCCGCGCGGAGTTCGTCCCTCGCGGCGGGCACGCGGCGTTTCTCGAGGGCCGCTGGCCGTGGCGGGTGCGCTCATGGGCCGAGCATCGCGCGGTCGAGTTCCTCGCGTCGTTCGTCGCCCCGCGAGAGGCGACAGCCGCTCGCGGCTCGGTCTGCTAGCATGCCTGGCATGCGACACGACGCCTACGGTCTCGCAGTCAGCACAGACTCCGCGGCGACCGTCGACGCCTACGATCGCGCCGTCGAGGCCCTCCTGGCGTGGGACGCCCAGGCGCTCGACCGCTTTCGCGAGGCGATCGCGCTCGACCCCGGGCTCGCGCTCGCGCATGCGGGGGCGGCGGTGTGCCTGTTCCTGGAGGAGCGCTTCGTGGAGGCTCAAGACGCCGCGAAGGTCGCGCGCGCCGCGGCCGCCACGCAGACCGATCGCGAGCGGCGTCACGTCGAGGGTTTGGCGCTCCTGGTCGAGGGCAAGGGCGTCGACGCCGCGAGCGCGATGCGCGCGCATCTCGCCGACTACCCGCGCGACCTGCTCGTCTTCCAGCGGCTCTATTTCATCTGGTTCTGGCAGGGCAAGTTCCCGGAGATGCTGGCGCTGGCCGATACGCTGACCCGCTACTATCCCGGGAATTCGTACATGCTCGGCCTGCACGCGTTCGTGCTCGAACAGGCCGGGCGCTGCGACGAAGCGGTCCGTATGGCGCACGTCGCGAACTACATGAATCCGCGCGACGCGTGGGCCATC
>DATEMW010000065.1:0-4332 GCA_035275385.1 Candidatus Methylomirabilota bacterium
TGACCGGCGCGCTCTACGATCACTTCGTGAAGTTCGAGCGCTCCCGGGTGTTCTTTCTCGGCGACGCCGGCGAGGTGGACCGCGTGCGGATCGAACGCCGCAAGCACAGTCTGGGCCGGTGGCTGCGCGAGACCGCGCAGCTGGCGTTGACTCAGGAGTTCTCGTACTACGTGCTGAGTGTCGCGCTCGCGCACGGCCATCGCGAGCGGCCCCCGGGCATGATCCCGCAGCACCTGGTCGTCGGCGCCATGAGCCTCACGCAGAGCGCGCTCGCGGCGGTCTTCAAGGCCGATCTCGCTGCTGACGAGGCCGCTGCTGCGAGCGTGGCGTGGAACAAGCTCCTGCTCGTGCAGCTCAGCGTGTTCATGCTCGCGTACGTGCAGCCGCGTCGGGTGTTGTAGGGACGGTCGCGGGCGCGCGCGTCTGGCGTCAGCTGGACGCTACGCGTTCCACTCCCGCGGGCCTTCGTCGTCGTAGCCGCACTGCTCGCACGGGCTGAAGTAGTGCGTCGCCGGCGGCATGGCCACCGCCAGGCGCAGCGAGTTCTCGGTGCCGACGGTCTTGATGTGATGCACGGTGCCGCGCGGCACCCAGACGATGTCGTCCTTGCGCGCCTCGACGACCAACCCGCCGGTCAGCTCCCAGGTGAACTCGCCGGCCAGGACCACCCACCACTCGTCGAAGTCGGCGTGCCAGTGCGGACGGTTGCCGCCGCCTGGGCGGTTGGCGATCAACGTGACGAGGTTGCGCTCGTCCTGGATGATCCGCCGCGACCAGGGCGGGGGACCCATCTTCGCGACGACCTCGGAGACACGCGTGCGAATCATGTTGGGCCCGTCGGCGCTCGCGGCGTGCGGCGGCGTGGGGCCGGTCGCGAAGTGGGGAATGGTGATCGTCGTTATCGGCACGTCAGCACCCGGCGAATGGCAGCCTCGATGCGCGCCCGATCGGGCAGCGCTGCCTGCTCGAGCGGCGGGCTGAACGGGACCGGGACGGGCGCGGCGCACACGCGCTGGACGGGCGCCTCGAGGGCTCTGAACGTCTCGGCGTCCTCGGTGACGAGCGCGGCGATCTCGGACGCCGCCGAGCACGTGGCCGGCGCCTCGTCGACGATGACCAGCCGGCCGGTGCGCCGCACCGAGGCGCGAATCGCCGCGGCGTCCATCGGCACGAGTGTGCGCGGGTCGAGCACCTCGACCGAGATGCCTTCCTTTGCCAGCGAGTCGGCGACGGCGAGCGCCTCGCGCACGTAGTAGGCGAGGCCCACTACCGTGACGTCGCGGCCGGCACGCTTGATGTCGGCCACGCCGATCGGCACGACGTGATCGCCGTCGGGCACGGGCCCGGTGACGCCGGCGAGCCGGCTGCACTCGAAGAAGATCACCGGGTTGTTGTCGCGAATGGAGCTCTTCAGCAGCCCCTTCGCGTCGGCCGGCGTGGACGGCAGGACGACCTTCAGCCCCGCCAGGTGCATGAACATCGAGTAGGGGCTCTGCGAATGCTGCGCGGCGATCTGTGCGCCGCCGCCGGTGGTGCACCGATACGTCACCGGGAAGTCGGCCTGGCCGCCGAACATATACCGGATCTTGCTCGCCTGGTTGACGATCTGATCCATCGCGACGAACGAGAACGTGACCATGCCCCAGTGCACGACCGGACGAAAGCCGCTGCCGGCGGCGCCGAGCCCGATCCCGGTGAAGGCGGCCTCCGAGATCGGCGTGAACCGCACGCGGCGGTCGCCGAACTTGTTCTCGAGCGCGGGCGCGCGTGTGGTCGCCATCGTGATGACGCGCTCGTCGCGCTCCATCTCCTCGATCATCGCCTCTTCGAGCGCCTGGGTGACCGTGATCTCTCGCACTGTGGTCGCTCCTTACTCGGCGAACATGTCGACGAGCAGATCGGCCGGATCCGGGTAGGGGCTCTTGTCCGCGAACTCCACGGCCGCTTCGAGATCGCGCTTGACTTGCTCGCGGATCGCCGTGACGTCAGCCGCCGCCACGACACCCCGTGCGGTCAGGACGTCCTCGAAGCGCGCGATCGAATCGCGATCCCGCGCCTTCCACTGGGCCAGGAGCTCGGGCGCGCGCGTCTCGGGCGGCGGCGCATCGCGCATGGCGTGGAAGAGCGAGCGGAACGTCTTGCAGTGGAGCAAGGTCGGCCCGTCGCCGCGCCGGGCGCGCTCGACCGCCTGGGCGGTAGCGTCGCGGACGGCCAGCACGTCGTTGCCGTCGACCGCGACGCCGGCGATGCCGTAGGCCGGCGCGTGCAGCTCGATGTCGGTGACGCGCCGCACCGACTCGACCGCGTTGCCGGCGCCGTAGCGGTTGTTCTCGCAGACGAAGATGAGCGGCAGCTTCCAGATCGCGGAGATGTTGAGCGTCTCGTGGAACTCGCCCTCACCGGTGGCGCCGTCGCCGAAGAAGCACGCGGCCACGCCGCCGCGGTCTTCGAGCTGCGCGGCCAGCGCGGCGCCGCAGGCGATCGGCATCCCGCCGGCGACGATCCCGTTGGCGCCCAGCATGCCGATGGCGAAGTCGGCGATGTGCATCGAGCCGCCCTTGCCCTTGCAGTAGCCGTCGACCCGGCCGAACAGCTCGGCCATCATGCGGTTGATGTCGGCGCCCTTGGCGATGCAGTGCCCATGGCCGCGATGCGTGCTCGTGATGCGATCGCTCGGGGCCAATGCCGCACAGACGCCGACGGCGACCGCCTCTTCACCCACGTAGGGATGGAGCGCGCCGAAGATCTTCTTGGCCTTGCGGAGCTCGATCGCGAGCAGGTCGAACTCGCGGATCATGATCATCTTGCGGAGCATCTCGACCAGCGCGGTCTTGTCGTCTGACACGCCAGATCCTCCCGAGCCACGGGGCGTTATGGGATGCGCGGCCCCGACGGTCCAGAACCGCGCCCAGTGTAGGCCAGATCGCCGGTCTGGGCCAGACGACCGCCCGGTTTCCACCGGATGCAGAGGCGGGAATCCGCGTGGTATAACATCGCTCGCCATGCATTTCGGGCTCTTCGTCGAAGAGATGCGCCGCGGCGCCACCCCGGTTTCGGCGTTCGACGACGCCTTCGAGCTGGCTGACATGGCCGAGACCTGGGGCATGGACTGTGTCTGGCTCGGCGAGATCCACTTCACGCCGACCCGGTCGGTCATTTCCGCGTCGCTCCTGGTGGCCAGCTCGATCGCCACGCGAACCGAGCGGCTGCGCATCGGCACCGCCGTCCAGGTGTTGCCGCTCAATCACCCCCTGCGGATCGCCGAGGAGATCGCGACGATCGATCAGATCAGCAAGGGGCGCTTCGAGTTCGGGATCGGCCGCAGCGGCGTCGTGCGCAGCTACGACATCTATGGTGTGGCCTACGCCGAGAGCCAGGCTCGATTCCACGAGGAGCTCGGCATCATCAAGCAGGCATGGAAGGGCGAGCCCTTTAGCCACGAGGGCCGCTTCTATCAGTTTCAGAACACCACGGTGTCGCCGCGGCCCTACCAGGTGCCGCATCCGCCGATCCGCATGGCGACGACGTCCCACGAGACCTTTGCCGTGGCCGGCAAGCTCGGGCTCCCGATCTTCGTCGGGCTGCGCGCGACGGACATGGACGATCTGAAGGTGTCGCTGAAGTCGTATCGGCAGGCATGGAGCGAGGCCGGCCACACCGGAACGCCCAGCGCGTACGTGCGCATTCCCGTGTACGCCGCGAAGACCGAGCGCGCCGCGGTCGAGGAGCCGCGCGAGAGCATCGCGGCCTTCTTCGAGCGGCAATCGGCGCTCGCACGCTCGGCGGTTGGGCGCGCGGGGACTGGATCCACCGAGCAGCGGAGCTTCCAGGCCGAGCGCATGGCGACGCTCTCATACGAGGACGTGCTCGCGAAGAAAGTGGCGTTCGGCACGCCCGACCAGCTGATCGAGCGCCTGAACGCGCTCCGCGACGAGCTCGGCATCGACGGTATTCTGCTGGAGCCGAACTCGGGCGGACTCATCCCGCCTGAGAAAGAGCGCGAGAGTCTGCGTCTGTTCACGCACGAGGTGATCCCCGCCTTCAGGAGGTCGTAGCCATGGCGACGGTTGGTTCGGGCAAGTACCGGTATGAGCTGACCGAGAGCTGGGCGCAGCTGCCGCAGGGCTACGCGTTCGGCAACACCAGCGCCGTCGCGACCGATTCGCAGGATCGCGTCTACGTGTTCCAGCGCAAGGACCCGCCGGTGATGGTCTTCGAGCGCGACGGCAAGCACCTTGGCTCCTGGGGCATCGGCGCTTTTGCCAACCCGCACGGCATCTACATCGCAAACGACATCGTCTACCTGACCGACCGCGACGATTCCGTCTGTCT
>DATEMW010000066.1:0-19711 GCA_035275385.1 Candidatus Methylomirabilota bacterium
GAGAACGTCTACTACTTCTACGAAGTCTACAAAGACGCGGCGGCGCTGGAGGCCCACCGGAAGGCGCCGCACTACCAGGTGTGGCGAGCGGCCGCGGATAGCCTCGACGGCCCGACCGCGCCGACGCGCTGCAAGCCGGTATTCCCGGCCGAGCGCGCGTACTGGGGCAAGCTGTAGCGGAGTGACATGCGGCTGATGGTTCGCGATGCCCGGACGCTGTCCGCTGGGCGTCGCTTCTGTCAGGGCTCGATCACCTGTGTCCGAGTGCTGACAAGGCGACAACTTTTCGAATCACGCAGTTCGCGCGCCTGCCCGCCATGGCGCGGGGATTGCTAGCTGTGGCGACGATGCTATCAGACCGTCTGTTCGGGTTGTTCTCCTCCGACCTCGCCATCGACCTCGGGACCGCGAATACGCTCGTCTTCGTTCGCGGCCGCGGCATCGTGCTCAACGAGCCGTCGATCATCGCGATCCGGCGCACCGACAACGAGGTGATCGGCGTCGGCCACGAGGCCAAGGCGATGCTGGGCCGCACGCCGGAGCACATCCAGGCGATACGCCCGCTCAAGGACGGCGTCATCGCCGACTTCGACGTCACCGAGCGGATGCTGCAGTACTTCATCGAGCGCGCGCGGCAAATCTCGTCGGGCCGCAAGCGTGCCTGGGTCCTCGATCGGCCGCGGGTCGTCGTCGGCGTGCCCTCGGGCATCACGCAGGTCGAGAAGCGCGCCGTGCGCGACGCGGCGCTTCAGGCCGGCGCGCGCGACGTGTACCTGATCGAAGAGCCCACGGCGGCGGCGATCGGCGCCGGGCTACCGATTCACGAGCCGGGCGGCCATCTGGTCGTCGACATCGGCGGCGGCACGACCGAAGTCGCGGTGATCTCGATGTCCGGCACGGTCTACTGCAACTCCGTGAGGATCGCCGGCGACGAGATGGACGAGGCGATCATCCAGCACATCAGGAAGCACTACCGGCTGCTGGTCGGCGAGCGCCGCGCCGAAGAGATCAAGATCGCGCTGGGCTCGGCGCATCCCGAGGCGATGGAGCGCGGCTCGATCGAGGTCAAGGGGCGGGATCTCGTCGACGGCGTGCCGAAGACGCTCGTGATCACCGATGAGGAGATCCGCGAGGCGCTGCGCGAGCCCGTGATGACGATCGTCGAGACGGTCCGCACGTGCCTCGAGCGCACGCCGCCCGAGCTCGCCGCCGACATCATCGAGAAGGGCGTGGTCCTGACCGGCGGCGGCGCGCTCCTGCGCGGGATCGACTGGCTCCTGCAGCACGTGACTCAGCTGCCGGTGCGGGTGGCCGAGGATCCGTTGAGCTGCGCGGCGCGCGGCGCGGGCCGCGCGCTCGACGACCTCGAGCTCTTGAAGAAAGTCGCGATTCCCGCCTAGCGCGCAGTCGACGTCGAGTCGACTCCTAATCGACCCCGAAGTCGTAGATCCGGCCCGACGCCCCGGCGGCCATGCCGTACGTGAGGACGAAGCCGTATTCACCCGGCTTCAAGGGCTCCTTCGGCGTGAGCTTGTAGAGCCCGCGCGCGTCTCGCTCGGCGGACTCCATGTCGACCTTGTCCTCGCTCCGAACGCCGTACTTGACCGAGCCGCCGAACGGCGCGAACGAGCCGCTCGAAATTTTCAGATTTCGATCGTCGTGATCGCTGCCCGGCTTGAGCCGCACCAGCGGCGCGTCGTTCGGTGACCACGTGCTGTAGAAGACCGGCTTCTTGTCGGCGATCCGGTACTGGGCCTTGCGGCCCTTGACCACCAGTTCGCTCTTGGAGTCGAAGAATCCGCTGCTGAACTCCATCGAGGCGTTGGCGGGCACCATCTCGACCGACTTGCCCGCGATCAGGTGGACGATGCTTTCCCGCGCGGCTGCCGGCGCGGCCGCGGCTGCCGGCGCCGCGGGTGCGGCCGGCGCCGCCGGCGCCGCCGATGCGGACCCGGCGTTGAGCACGGCCTCGATCACCTGGTCGGACATGCCGGCGTTCTTCAGGCCGATGAGCGCCTTGGAGCTCGTGTCGAACTTCGTCTGACTCGACTTGATCTTCGAGATGATGATCGAGTCGGAGAGGCCGGCCTTCTTCAAGGCGACCAGCGACTCGTTCGTGAGCACTTCCTGGGCCGTGAGCGACGTCGCCGTGACGAGCGTCAGCGTCGCGATCACGAGGGCGAGCGTGAATCGAATGCCGCGCGAGCCGATCATGTGGTCTTCCTCCCGAGGCTGCGACCTGTTATAGGGCGCGGCCTCGCTCGCTGTCAAGGGCGAGAGCACGCGACCGGGGCTCGAGACGTCGATGTGCGAGAGCGAGACCGGCCACGACGGCGGCGAGCCCGACCGCAAGCATCCGTGAGACGGGCTCGCCGAGGAGCCAGGCGCCGAGCATCGTCGCGGTGACGGGGCTCAGCGCGAGAAACATCGTCACTTGCGTCGGCGTCCCGTGGTTCAGGGCCCAGAGCCACAGGTAGTAGCCGCCGCCGCTCGCGAGGCCGATGAACACGACCGCCAGCCAGCCGCCGGAGGTCAGGGCGGGCCGCGAAGCGAAGAAACCCTCGCGCGCCGCGAGCAGCGCCAGGAAGGCGACCGAGGCGAGCATCGCGAAGGCGCTGACCGGAAGCGTTGGATACTTTTCAAGATACGGGCGATAGAGCACGCTGCAGACGGCGCCAGTCAGCGCGCTCGCGAACACGGCAAGCTCGCCGAGCCACGCCGCGTCCGCGCCGCCCGGCTGCAGCGTCTTGTCCCCGAGCGCCAGTCCCACGCCCGCGATCGTCAAGAGCACTCCCGCGAGCTTCGACGGCGTCAGCCGTTCGCGTCCGAGTGCGGCGGCCACCAGCGAGGTCAGGAGCGGAAGCGTGGCAAAGATCAGCGCCGCGCGCCCCGCCGGGACCGAGCGCAGGCCGTAGTTCAGCAGCGCGATCAGGATGCCGAATTGCGTGATGCCCAGGAGCGCGATCGGCGCGATGTCACGCGGCGCGATGCGCACGCGGGACCGCGTCAGCAGCACCACCGGGATCAGACAGCACGCGCCGATCGCGTAACGCAAGAGTGCCAGCGACGCGGGCCCGGTCTGGTCGACGACGAACCGCGTGGCCACCATGGCCGAGCCGACCTGGACGCCGGTGGCGGCGGCCGCGGCCGCCGCCCAGAAGCGGTCGTTCAGAGCGCCAGCTCCCACGTCTCGCCGACCAGCGCGCGGCCGAAACTCTCGTGCTTCTCGCGATGGACCCGTCGAAAGCCGGCGGCCTGGTACACGTGGCGCGCGACGCGCAGCACGCTATTGGTCCACAGCATGATCTTCCGGTAGCCTGCCTGGCGCGCGAAGCGGATGCACTCGGCGACCAGGCGCTCGCCGATGCCGAGCCCCCGCGCCTTCGGCTCGACCAGCAACAGACGAAGCTGCGCCACCGAGCGCGAGCGTCGGACCAGGAAGACCGAGCCGACGATCTCGCCGTCCTTCTCGGCGATCCAGCAGCGCTCGCGCCGCGGGTCGTAGTGGGAGACGAACTTCGCCACGACCGACGCGACCAGCGCTTCGAAGCGCTCGTCGAAGCCGTACTCCTGGGCGTAGAGCGCGCCGTGGCGATGGACGACCCAGCCCATGTCGCCGGGCTGATGCGGCCGCAGGACGTAGGGAGCCTTGGACTCGGGCGTGACCGCGAGGAGCGATTCGATGGTCCGCATCGATTCGATGAGCCGTCGCTGCTCCCCCGGACCGAGGCGCGCGAGCATGCCGGCGATGTCCTGGCGCGACCGCGTGTCGAGCGGAGCGAACGCCGCCCGGCCGCGGCCGGTGAGCGACAGATGGCTCTGCCGGCCGTCGGCCTTGGAGCGCGTGCGGCTGAGCAGGCGGCGCCGCTCGAAGCCGCGCAGGATGCGGCTCAAGTAGCCGGCGTCGAGCCCGAGCTCGCGAGCCAGCTCGGTGGCCGATGGGCGCTCCAGGTGCGCCAGCTCGTACAGCACCCGGGCCTCGGTGAGCGAGAAGGGCGTTTCGAGGTAGCTCTCGCCGAGAAGACCGATCTGCTTGGTGTAGAACCGGTTGAAGCGCCGCACCGTGGAGATCCGCTGCTGAGCCTGAGTGTCCGCCACGTCGACCTCCGACGATTGCCATAGTCAAGTATTAGATTGCTCATGTCAACATGGCGGCACGTCCTTGACCGGTGGGCCGTCGCGTGGTAACCCCTGCTGCACAGGGAGGGTGCGATGCTGGATCTCGTGATTCGCGGTGGCGACGTGGTGACGCCGCAGGGCGTCGGCCGATGGGACGTGGCGATCGAAGGGGAGCGCATCGTCGCGCTCGGGGTGCCCGAGCAGGGACTTCAGGCCGGGCGAGTGATCGACGCGACCGGCAAGATCGTCGTGCCCGGCGGTGTCGAGCCGCACACGCACCTGGCCCATGTCATCTCGATGCAGCCCGAGGAGAATCTCTCCACGCTCGGTCCGGAAGAGGACACGCGCGGGATGGTCTTCGGCGGCACCACCACCCACGTCGATTTCTGCTTCGTGCGCCCTGGGACGGACGTGCAGCAGGTGATCGAGACGCGGACCGCACGCTGGAAGGGCAACTCGTACGCCGACTACTCCTTCCATGTGACCCTGCAGGGCGCTCTCCCGCTCAAGACCTTCGATCAGCTGCCCGAGGCGATCCAGGCCGGATTCCCGAGCTTCAAGGTGTTCACGGTCGACGTGCTGCCGCCGCATCCCAAGCGCCATCCGTACCGGCTCGATTTCGGCCGGATCCAGCTCGCGATGGAGAAGGTCGCACCGCACAACGGGATCATGGTCGTGCACGCCGAGGACCACGACATCGTCCAGTTCATGTACGAGAAGTTCCGCGAGGAGAAGCAGACTGACGGCTGGCTCCTGCCGCTGGTGCACAACAAGCTCTCCGAGAAGCTTTCGTTCCGCCGCACGATCCAGCTCGCCGCGCACACCGGCGCGGGCGTCTACTTCGTACACACCTCGGCCCGCGAGGGCGTCGAAGCCGTGGCCGAGGCGCGGGCGGGCGGCTATCCGATCTATGCCGAGACCTTGCACCACTACACCTGCTTCAACGCGGAGGACTACAAGACGCCGCGCGGCTTCTGCTACCACACGTATCCGTCGCTGAAGTACCCGGAGGATCAGGCCGCGCTCTGGAACGGGCTCGTGCGCGACGGCGTGTCGACGACCGCGACCGACGAGTTCCCGACCTCGCTCGAGCTGAAGCTGCGCGGCCAGGATCTCGAGAACGTGACGGGCGGCAATCTCGGCGCCGAGGCGCGGATGGGCATCGTCTATTCCGAGGGCGTCGTGAAGCGCAAGATGTCGCTCGAGCGGTTCGCCGCGGTCACGTCGACCAACGCGGCGAAGATCCTCGGGCTCTATCCCAAGAAGGGCGTCATCGCGCCCGGCAGCGACGCCGACATCGCGGTCATCGATCCCTCGATCAAGAAGACGCTCGCGCGCGAGGACTTCCACGTGAGCGACTACAGCCCCTGGGAAGGCTGGGCGATTCAGGGCTGGCCGATCACCACGATCCTGCGCGGGCGCGTCGTCGTGGAGAATCGGCGGATGGTCTCCGACAGCCGTGAGGGCAAGCTGGTCGCGCGCAAGATCTCGGGCGAGGTGCTGCGCCGGCCGGCCTGCTGAGCGGACATGAGCGAGCTGACGACCGAACAGGTGGGCGCCCTCGCCGCGGCGCTCGGTCTGCCGGTCACGGCGGAGGATCTCGTCGAGGTCACGCATCGGCTCAACGGGCTCATCGACGCGCTCGAGCCGCTGGCCGCGCTGCCGCTCGAGACCATCGAGCCGGTGACGGGCCAGGGCCCCGTCTCGTGACCGCCGACGTTGATCTCGCCTTTCTCAGCGCCCGGCGGATCGCTGCGCTCGTGCGCGAGCGTGCGGTCTCTCCGGTGGAGATCACGCGCCTCTATCTGGACCGCATCGACCGGCTCGACGGCGAGCTCCGCGCCTACATCACGGTCGTGCCGGAGGCGGCGCTCGAGAGCGCCCGGCGGGCGGAGGCGGCGGTGCTGCGCGGCGAGGCGCTCGGGCCGCTCCACGGCGTTCCCTACGCGGTAAAGGATCAGTTCGACACCGCGGGCGTGCGCACGACGTCCGGATCGCGGCTTCTCGAGCACCACGTGCCGACCGAGGACGCGACGACGATCTCGCGCTTGAACGGGGCCGGCGCGATCCTGCTCGGCAAGCTGAACCTGACCGAGTTCGCCCTCGGCGGCACCCAGAAGTTCCCGTTCGGCCAGCCCCGGAATCCGTGGAATCTCGACCACGATCCGGGGGGCTCCTCGTCCGGGTCGGGAATCGCGGTCGCCGCCGCGCTCTGCGCCGCCTCGCTGGGCGAGGACACCGGCGGCTCCGTACGATCGCCCGCGTCGTTCTGCGGCGTCGTCGGGCTCCGGCCGACGTGGAGCCGGGTGTCGCGCCACGGCTCGTTTCCGTTGAGCTGGTCGATGGACACGCCGGGTCCGCTGGGGCGCACGGTCGAGGATGTCGCGTGGCTCCTGCAGGCGATTGCCGGCTACGACCCGAAGGATCCGCTCTCGAGCCGAGCGCCGGTGCCCGAGTACGCGAAGGGGCTGGACGACGGCGTGCGCGCGCTGCGCATCGGCGTGATCCGCGAGCTCACGTCAGGGCCCGAAACCGACGCCGAAATGAAGGCGGCGGTCCTGGAAGCGGCGAGGTGTCTCGAGCGATTGGGCGCGACGATCGAGGAGATCTCGCTGCCGCTGCTGCCGCGCGCGGGCGCGATCTTCATGGCGCTGGCCGACTCGGACGGCGCCGGCGTGCACCATCGCTGGCTCCGGACACGGGCCGCGGAGTACGACCAGGGCACGCGGCGTCGGCTCTTGACCGCCAGCTTGATCCCCGCCGCGATCCAGCAGCGCGCCGCGCGAGCACGGGCGCTCCTCGGTACGCAGCTGCGCGAAGCGCTGGCGGGCCACGACCTCTTGCTGTGTCCGACCGCGCACCAGGCGGCGCCGCCGATCGCCGCCGGCCGCGGTGTGATCACCAGCCGTCACGAGGTCGCCGGGCGCTTCTTCACGCGGCGCTCCTACGTCACGCCCGCCGCGCTGGCCGGGCTTCCCGCCATTGCCGTGCCGTGCGGCTTCACGTGCGCGGGCCTGCCGCTGAGCCTGCAGCTGATCGGCCGGCACTTCGACGAGGCGACGGTGCTGCGCGCGGCGCACACGTACGAGAGTCAGTTCGACTGGTCGCGGCGCCGGCCACCGGGCGCGGCGTAGGGTCAGGAGCGGAGCGCGACTTCGGTTTCGTCGGTGCTTGGCGACGTGGCGAAGACCGCCACGAGCCGCCGGATCACGCCGATCTCGAACGGCTTGCTCACGCTGAAGGCGCCGGTTCGGTCGATGAACTGCCGGATCGCTGGATTCAAGTTGTCCCCGGTCACGAAGATCATGCGGCGCTCCAGACCCGGCCATCGCCGCGCGATTTCGTCGTAGAGCTCGATGCCGCTCATGCCCGGCATCTTCATGTCACTGAACACGAGGTCGTAGCTGGCGTCGCGGATCCGCGTCAGCGCCGCGGCGCCGCTGTTCGCCGTGTCGACCCGGTGACCGTCGAGCAGCAGGGTTTCGGCGAGGAGCTCGGCCACGTCGGGCTCGTCGTCCACCACCAGAATCGTCCTGCTCGGCGTCGCCTCGGGCCGCGGCGCCGCCCGGCCGGCGTCGGCGGTGTCGGCGGGTGTGCCCGCCGGAAGCTCGATCACGAACGTCGCGCCGCCGCCCGGCGTCGGCTCGAGCCGCAGCGTGCCCTCGTGCGCGTCGATGATCCCACGGCACAACGAGAGCCCGAGGCCGGTCCCCTGTCCGGGCGCCTTGGTCGTGAAGAACGGGTCGAAGATCCGGCCGCGGACGTCGGCCGGCACGCCCGGACCGCTGTCGGCGACCTCGAGCACGACGCGGTCCTCGAGGCGCTCGTAGCGTGTCGTCAGCACGAGCCGGCGGGCTGTCGAGACGTCGCGCAGCGCCTGGTGGGCGTTCGTCAGCAGATTGACGACGACCTGCTGGATCTGGTGCGGGTCGGCCCACAGCTGCGGCAGATCGCTCGCGAGCCGGCGGACCACGACGACGCCGTCGATCCGGAGCGGGTAGGCGAGGAGCTCGACGGCTTCGTCCACCAGCTGATTGAGATGGATGATCTGGCGCTCCGGCGGATATTGCCGCGCGAGCGCCAGGAAGTTCGTCACGATGCGCGTGCAGCGCTCCGCGGACTTCTCGATCTTCTCGAGCTGCTCCGCCATGGGCCCGCTGCCGGCGCGCAAGCGAAGGAGCTGCGTGTAGCCGACGATCGTCGACAGCGGATTGTTCAGCTCGTGGGACACGCCGGCGAGGAGCTGCCCCATCGCCGCGATCTTTTCGGTCTGGAACAGGGCCTCGCGCTGCGTCTCGATCTCACGGTTGCGCGCCGTGACCTCGGCCTCGAGCTCCGCGGCGTGCGCCTCGAGCGCCTCCTCGCGCACCTGCCGGCCGTACACCTGCCGGACCAGCGGGAAGAGCACCAGATAGAGGCTCAGTGCGCCGGCGAGCGAGATGGTCCAGATCACGATGCGCGCGCGCTGGATGGCCGTGAGCAGCCGGATGGGGTTCTTGTAGATCTCGATGACGCCGACGACCTGGCCGGTCGTTCTGGACACGATCGGCACGTAGACCTCGGCGAGCGTGGTGAAGCTGGGGCGTTCGTAGGCGTGCTCGCGGTCGTCGAGCGTCTTGATCTCGACCGTCACCTCGCCGGCGAGCGCCTCTTTGAGCTCGTCGTCGTCCGAGAATCTTTGGCCGATCAGCCGGGCCTCGTCGGACCAGACGACCGTGGCGTCACGGTCCCACACCTTGACGCGGACGACCTCGGGGAGCCCCTGCATCAGCTGCGAGAAGTGCTGGCGCGCCGACTCGTCGAGCGGCGCGCGCCGCGGCGCCTCCAGCAGCGTATCGATGCCGCGGAGCTCGACTTCGCGGCGCACGAGCGCGGCGGTGTTCTCCCACTCCCATCCCTGGACGGCGCGCGTGAGCAGCGACGAGAGTGCCAAACCCATGGAGAGCGCGAAGACCATCACGCACAGGAAGCTCAGGACGGCGAACTTGGCTCCGGACGCGAACTTCACGCGACTCCTCAGCCAGTCGCGGCGGGTAGCTCGACGATGAACGCCGCGCCGCCTTCAGGACGGTTGACGGCCCGTAGCGATCCCTGATGCTGCTCGACGATCGAGTAGGAGACCCACAGGCCGAGCCCCGTGCCTTCGCCCGGCGCCTTCGTCGTGGTGAACGCGTCGAAGATGCGGGGCAGCACGTTGGGATGGATGCCGGGGCCCGAATCGAGCACCTCGAGCCGGACGTTGGGCCCGCCGGACTCGGACAGCCGCAGGGTGATCTCGCGCTCGCCCTGGTGGTTGGCCATCGCCTGGTGGGCGTTCTGAACGAGGTTGAGCAGCACCTGCTGGATCTGGCCTTCGTCGGCCAGGACGGGACGGACGTTTCCGAAGTCCGTCACGACCTTGACGCTGTCGCGGCGCAGTTGATGGCTCTTGAGCTCGACCACCCACTGGATCTGATCCTCGAGGCGGCAGGGATGCCGCTCGGCGGAGTGACGGCTCGTGAACCGCAGGAGGTTCTGGAGCATCTGCGCCGCCCGCGAGGTCTCCTGCACGATCGTGTGCAAGCGCTCGCGGCTCTTGGCCGGGTCATCCGAGCCCATCAGTAAGAGCTCGGCCTGGCCGAGGATCGCCGTCAGACGGTTGCGCGTCTCGTGCGCGAGACCCGCGGCCAGCTTGCCGACGGTCGAGAGCTTCTCGCCCTCGATCAGCTGCGCCTCGGCCGACTTGAGGTCCTCGAGCTGGCTGCGGGTGGCCGAGTAGAGCTGCGCGTTCTGCAGCGCCAGGCCGATCTGGTTCGCGCAGGCTTCCACGAGCGCGATCTCGGATTCGGAGAAGGCTTCCCGGGTGCGGCGGCCGAGCGAGAGCGCGCCGAGGATCCGCCCGCGGCTCTGGATCGGCACGCACACGAAGGCGTGGATGCCTTCCTGCGTCACGGCCGCGCGCGCGGCCGGCAGCAGATCGGCGGACTCGCTGACGTGCGCCCAGTGGAGAGTCTTGCCCGTCGCCGCGACGCCGCCGATGAGCCCCTGGCCGATCTGCAGGACGCTGTTGATCTCGCGCAGCCGGGGCCGAAGGCCGCGGTCGCCGCGAAGCTCCAGGGTGGCGCCGTCCGGCGAGATCAGGTGGAGGCTCGAGATCTCGTGGCCGGTGACGTGCGTGAGCGCGTCCAGCGCGATGCGCAGCACCTCGTCGACGTCGAGCGTGGCGCTGATCGCCTCGCCGATACGATGCAGGATGCGGACGTGCGACTCGACGTCGACGGTGGGCGCGCCCGCCGAGCGGCGCACCAGCTCGTTCAGCTCCTGCAGCCGCTCGTCGCCGCGGTCCTTGAACGCGAACGCAAAGCCCTCGTCGTCGGCCCGAACCAGGATCGACGGAACCTCGAGCTGCGTGTCGCTCTCCGGCAGCGTGATCGAGAGCGTCGCCACCCCGGCGGTGCGGCGCGATCCGTTCGCGCGCACCTTGATGCCGGAGGCGCTCAGGTTCACGGAGGTCGACTCCCACTCGGCGCCGCTCTGCTCGCGGATCCGCACCGGCAGCGAGATCAGTGCGCGGGGCGCGCGCCGGCGCTCGGGCGGGACCTCGTCTTCCTTGACCTTGGCCTTGTTCTCGGCCGGCGATTCGAAGCAGGCGAGCGCTTCTTGCAGACGGCGGAGCGCGACGGGCTTGCCGATGAAGTCGAAGGCGCCGGCGCGCATGGCTTCTTGCGCCTGGCTCTCGGTCGCGCGGCCTGAG
This sequence comes from Candidatus Methylomirabilota bacterium, assembly GCA_035275385.1. Lineage (GTDB taxonomy): Bacteria > Methylomirabilota > Methylomirabilia > Rokubacteriales > CSP1-6 > AR31. The sequence goes on from DATEMW010000066.1 coordinate 10,853, forward strand.
ATCACGAGGATCGGAACGGACAGATCGCGCACGGCCGGGAGCTTCATGAAATCGAGCCCGCTCATTCCGGGCAGGCAGACGTCGAGGAGCACCGCGTCGGGTCGCTCCTCCCTCAGACTGTCGAGCGCCGTTTCGGCCGTGTGCGTGATAACGGGCTCGTGGCCGATTTCGTGGAGAAACTCCCCGAAGACCTCGCAGACAGCCTGATCGTCGTCGATGACCAGAATGCGCATAGGGCTACCGTCTTTCCAGCAATCGCCATACCACTACATACTGGAAGGTAAATAGCTGTTACATATGACTATTCCGGAAATATAGACATCGCCTGGTTGGATGATCCGGACTCACCGCTGAGCCGTTCCTGGCCACGCTTCGCCGGCTCGTACCCAGGCCGCGAAGCGCAGAGGAAGTCGTGCGGGGTTAGAACGCGGTCGGACGAAGTCCCATCGGCAGCGCGATCTTGTAGTACGAGGCGAGAAAGCCTTCCCACCACGCCTGGCGCTCGCCGCCGCGGGCCACCTCGGAGAAGAGGCGCAGGCTGTCGTCCTGCCACTGCTGGATGGCGTCGAGGTTACTCGGGTCGTCGTCGATCAGCGCCTTGACGAGCGCGCGGCCATAGCTGATGTGCCGCGTCTCGTCGCGAATGCGCGCCCGATGGTTCACCGCGGAGAGCACGTCGCCGCGCGCCTCGGCGCCGTCCGCCAGCACGGTGAACGTGCCGGGGCCGGCGGCGCCCTCGGCGACGAAGTTGCCCTTCACGAGGATCTCGATCGAGTCCTCGAGCTCGAGGAGATGCCGGAAGAAGCGGCACGTCGTCCCCGGCGACTCCCACGCAGCGAGCCAATCGCTCTCGGGAATCCGGGCGCGCTCGAAGACCTCCCGGTCCATCTCGAGATGCCGCTGCTCGTCCGCCAGCTGGAACAGCGCCGACTTCTTGAGCTCGTCGAACGGGGCGTTGGCGGCGGCGGTCGCCACGTAGTGCGTGGCGGACAGCTCGGAGTAGTAGTTGTTGGCGAACTGGTCGACCGCGTTCTGCAAGTAGCGCGGGCTGACGTGCTGGTAGTTGAGCACGCCGTCCGGAATGCTGGCGCGCTCGGCCAGATATCGCTCGCGCTCGCGCGCCTGCATGACGACGTAGCGCTCCCAGCTGAGGTTGGCCGGGTCGCTGAACAGCGCCGTGTTCTTCAGGACGAGCCGCTTGCGCGCCATCCCGTCTCCTCATTATTCATATGCACGCCGCGGCCGGCGGGGCCCCAGCCCCGCGACGGCCTGCAACGGCGCACCTGCCAACAAGCGCGGCCCGGCCGGAGCTCTGCCGGCCGGGCCGACGTCTTCGCGCTACGCGCCTGGGCCCCGCTCCATCGAGTAGGGCTGCCAGCGCACCAGCTTGCTCTTTTCAAGAACCGACGGATTCACGCAGCTGCGCGGCCAGCGGCCGCTCAGGACGAGTGCCAGCTCCTGGCCGACGCGGCGCCTGCGCACGGGATCGAATCTCGCGGAGGCCGAGGCCGCGTGGGGCGTGAGGATGACGTTATCCATCTTGAGCAGGGGATTGTTCTTGTCGGGCGGCTCCTGCTCGAACACGTCGAGGCCGGCCGCGGCGATCCAGCCTTCCTTCAGCGCCTTGATGAGCGCGCTCTCATCGGTCGTCGGGCCGCGCCCGGTGCTGATGTAGAGCGCTTCGGGCTTCATGAGCCGGAAGTGGTGCTCCTTCATCATGTGGTGGGCGTCGGCGGTGGCGGGCGCGTGCATCGAGACGATGTCCGAGCGCTGCAGCAGCTCGGTGAGGTTCACGGGCTCGACGCCGTACTGGCTGATGACCAGCTCCTCGACATACGGATCGTACGCCAGGATGTGGAATCCGAAAGCGCGCGCCCGTACCGCGACCGCGCGTGCGACGTGCCCGAAGGCGATCAGGCCGAGCGTCTGGCCCATCAGGCGGGGGAACTGGTACAGGAGCGGCCGTCCCTCGGACCAGCGTCCCTCGCGCACCATCCGGTCCATCGTGGTGAGCCGACGGTAGGTCGCCAGGATGAGCATCATGGCGTGATCGGCGACTTCCTCGATGAACGTGTCGGGCACATTAGTGACCGGGATCCCGCGCGCCGTCGCCGCGTCGACGTCGACCGAGTCGACCCCGACGCTGCCGAGCGAGATCACCTTGCAGCGCTCGAGCCCGTCGATGAGACGCTTGGTGATGCGACGCCCCTTCGCGTAGAGGGCGTCGGCGTCGCGTGCTTCCTTGATGAACTCCTCGTCCGTCTTGGCCGCGATCTCGACGATCTCGGCATCCATCGGCGTCAGGGCTTCCAGTTCGGGCTTGTAGTCCGCGGCGGGAGCCGAATAGCCTGGACCGCTCGGGGTGACCACCTTGAACTTCGCCACGTTCGTCTCCTCCTCAGTCTTCCTCGGTCTCAGCCGGCCACGCGCCGGTCGGCGTCCGGACCGTCGCCGGCCACCTCTGGGCCCCGATCATCGCACACTCCGTGGCTCCCGGCGCGCGCTCGGCTGCGGCTTGCACGCTTTCCGACTCTTGCCCTAGTATCTCGGCCAGAGTCGACCCTTCTGGAGGAACCAGTTCATGATCAAGCGCATCGTCGCGATCACCATCACCGTGCTCGTCCTCGGCATCACGGCCGCGCACGCACAGGAAGTCAAGGTCGGCGTCAACCTGCCGTACACGGGCATCGGCGCCGAGTTCGCCCAGCTGGTCGACCGCGGGATGGAGCTTTACCTGAAGCTCAACGCGGACAAGGTCAAGCCGTACAAGATCACCTTGATCCGGCGCGACGTGAAGGATCCGAGCGGCGCCAACGCCAAGATCGCCGTCCAGGAGCTCTTGACGCAGGACAACGTCGACGTGCTCGCCGGCTGGATCTATTCGCCGAACGCGATCGCGTCGGCGCCGATCGTCACCGCCGGCAAGAAGCTCGCGGTGATCATGAACGCAGGCACCGCGCACATCACGAACCTGTCGCCTTACTACGTGCGTACCTCGTTCAGCATGTGGCACGCCGGCTACGCGCTCGGCGAGGCCTCGGCGAAGATCCTGCACGCGAAGACCGCCGTCGTCGGCTACACCGACTTCCCGCCCGGCAAGGATAGCCTCGCCGCGTTCAAGCGGAGCTTCGAGGCCAACGGCGGCAAGGTGGTCGACGAGATCCCGATGGGCGGCGCCGGCGCGGTGCCCGACTTCACGCCGTTCTTCCAGCGCGCCAAGGACAAGAAGCCCGACCTCTTCTTCGTCTTCGTGCCGGCCGGCGACCACGCGGCCGCGGTCGTGAAGACCTACGCCGCGCTCGGGATGCGGGATGCCGGGATCAAGCTGATCGGCCCCGGCGACATCACGCAGGACACGAAGCTCCAGGCGATGGGCTCGGCGGCGGTCGGGCTGATCACGATGCACCACTACCACGCTGACCTCGACAACCCGGAGAACAAGCGGTTCGTCGAGGCGTGGAAGAAGGAGTACGGCGCCACCAGCACGCCCGACTTCATGGCTGTCGGCGGCTACGACGGCATGGCCGCGATCGTCCACGTGACCCAGGCGCTCAAGGGCAAGATCGAAGCCGACGCGGCGCTGGAAGCGCTCAAGAGCTGGAAGTTCGCGAGCCCCCGCGGTCCGATCTCGATCGATCCGGTCACGCGCGACATCGTGATGAACGAGTACCTGTCCGAGGCCGTCATGAAGGACGGGCGCGTGTTCCAGAAGGTGATTGGCAAGCTCGACGGGGTGAAGGACGCGTGCAAGGAGCAGAAGATCGGTCCGTGCGCGCCCCCGGCCAAGTGATCGCCGCGGCGTGATCCTCGGCGTCGACGTCGCCAGCATGCTGCTCGGCGGCGTCGCCGCCGGCATGGTGCTCTTCATCGTCTCCGTCGGGCTCTCGGTCACGATGGGCCTGATGGGGTTCGTCAACCTCGCCCACGGCGGCTTCGCGATGCTGGGCGGCTACGCGATCGCGCAGGCGATGAAGCTCTGGGGCCTTGGCTTCGTGGCGGCGCTCGTCTTCGGATTCGTCGTCACGGCCCTCGTGAGCGCGGTCCTCGAGCGGCTGCTCTACTCTCGGCTCTACCGGGCGAGCGAGCTCGACCAGGTGCTCTTCACGATCGGCCTGGTCTTCATGATGATCGCCTCCGTCACCGTGCTGGTCGGGCCCGAGAACCAGCCGCTGAAGCTTCCCCCGTTTCTCCAGGGCCAGCTGAACCTCGGGATCACGCACTACCGCACCTACAGCGTCGTGCTGATCGTCGTCGGCGTCGTGATCGTGAGCGGTCTCTGGCTCGGCTTCGAGCGCACGCGCACCGGTGCGCAGATCCGTGCGGCGGTCGACAACCGGCGCATGGCCGAATCGCTCGGGATCAACATCGGTCGCCTGTTCACGTTGACGTTCGCCTTCGGCAGCGGGATGGCGGCGCTCGGCGGCGGGCTCGGCGCCGAGTTTCTCGGCCTGGATCCCCAGTACGCGCTCAAGTACCTCGTGTACTTCTTGATCGTCGTGGCGGTCGGCGGGCTCGGCCGCGTGACCGGCGTGTTCTACGCGGCGCTGTTGATCGGCGTGCTCGACTTCACGCTCAAGAAGTACATGCCCCAGGGCGGTACCGCGTTCATCTACGCGCTCACGATCCTGCTCCTGCTCTGGCGGCCGCAGGGGCTCTTCGGCGCGAAGACCGCGTGACGCTGCAGGCGGCCGGCTGGTTCGAGCATCCGGCGGCGGTCGCGCTGGCCCGCCGCCATCGGCTTCGCGCGTGGGAGCCGATTCCGTGGCTCCTGGCCGTTGCCTTCTATTTCGTCTTCCCGAAATATCTCGGCTTCGGCACCGAGCTCCTCATCACGGTGCTGTTCGCGATCTCGCTGGACCTGGTGCTCGGTTACGCCGGCATCGTCACGCTCGGCCATGCCGCATTCTTCGGCGCCGGCGCCTACACGGTCGGCATCCTGGCCAAGCGCGCGATCTGGAACGAGCCGATGTCAGGCCTTGTCATGGCGGCGCTGGTGGCGGCCTTGATCGGTTTGGGCTCGGGGCTGGTGCTGCTGCGGACGCAGGGCCTGACCTTGCTCATGCTCACCCTGTGCACGATGGCGCTGCTCGAGGAGGCCGCGAACCTCGCGCACGACTACACCGGCGGCTTCGACGGGCTCGACAGCTTGCCGATCGCGCCGCTGCTCGGCACGTTCGAGTTCAACCCGCTTTATCCGCGGACGCAGTACCTCTACGTCCTGTCGGTACTCTTCGTCTGCTTCATCGTCGTCCGCACCCTGGTCTATTCGCCGTTCGGGCAGAGCCTGACCGGAATTCGCGAGAACACGCTCCGGATGCACGCGGTCGGCGCGCCCGTGCGGAGGCGGCTGGTGCTCTGCTACACGCTGTCGGCGGCGATCGCCGGCGTCGCCGGAGGGATCTGGGCGCAGGCCAACGCCTACGTGAACCTCGGCACGCTCGGGCTCGATCGGGCCGCGACCGTACTCATCATCCTGGTGCTCGGCGGCTACGGCCGTCTCTACGGCGCGTTCGTCGGCGCGGTCGCGTACATGGCGCTGTCGCACTTCCTGTCGAAGTTCTATCCGACGGCGTGGCAGCTTGGACTCGGGCTCTTGCTCGTCGTCATCGCCTTGTTCGCGCGCAACGGAATTCTCGGAATCGCCGAAGCCGCGGCGCGCCGGCTCCGACCGCGCGCGACGCCATGACCTCGCCCTTGCTCGAGACGCGCACGTTGTGCCGGAACTTCGGCGCGCTCGCCGCGGCGCGCGACATCGACTTCCGGCTGGAGGCCGGCGCCCGCCACGCGCTGATCGGTCCGAACGGCGCCGGCAAGACCACGTTCGTCAATCTCCTAACCGGTGTCGTCCCGCCGACCTCGGGCGCGATCTTGCTGAAGGGACGCGACATCACCAGCGTCGCGCAGGCTCAGCGCGTCAAGCTCGGGATCGCCCGCACGTTTCAGATCAACCGGCTGTTCCGGCGGCTCTCGGTGCTCGAGAACGTTTATATTGCCGTGGCCGAGCGCGTGGGCGCCGCGCCGACGATGTTCCGGCCCGCCGGCACGCGCCGGGACGTGGTCGAAGAGGCGATGGCGCTGCTCGAGACGCTCAAGCTGACGCCCGACGCAGGGCGGCGCATCTCTGAGCTGCCCTACGGGCGCCAGCGCCTGGTCGAGCTGGCCATCGCGCTCGGCTTGAAGCCCGAGATCCTGCTGCTCGACGAGCCGGCGGCCGGCGTGCCGAGCGCCGAGAGCCACATCATCCTCGACGCGATCGACAGCCTGCCGCGCGAGATCGGCGTGCTGATCATCGATCACGACATGGACCTGGTGTTCCGGTTCGCCGAGCGAATCACGGTGCTGGTGGGCGGCGCCGTCTTCGCCAGCGGGACGCCGCGCGAGATCGGCGCCGACGCGAACGTCCGGGCGGTGTATCTCGGGCAGGCCGCGCGTGGCTGAGGCGCTTGCATTGCGTCACGTCTCCGCGGGCTACGGCGACACCGTCGTGCTCGAGGACGTCAACCTCACGCTCGCGGCCGGCGAGAGCATCAGCGTGATCGGACGCAACGGCGTCGGCAAGACCACGTTGCTGGCCACGGCGATGGGCCACACGACCTTGCACCGGGGCGAGGTGAGCTTGGGCGGCGCGAGCCTCGATCGCGTCCCGATCTTTCGCCGCGCGCGTCTCGGTCTCGGCTGGGTGCCCCAGGAGCGCGAGATCTTCCCCTCGCTCAGCGTGCGCGAGAACCTGACGATCGGCGCCCGGCCGGGCCACTGGACGCTCGAGCGCGTGTTCGAGCTGTTCCCGAACCTCGCCGCGCGGCTCTCGAACATGGGCAACCAGCTCTCGGGCGGCGAGCAGCAGATGCTTTCGATCGCCCGGGCCCTCATGACCAACCCAACGGTCCTGTTGATGGACGAGCCGACCGAGGGCCTGGCGCCCGTCATCGTCGAGGCGCTCGCCGCGGTGCTGCAGCGCTTACGAGGCGAGGGCGCGCTCTCGATCGTGCTGGTCGAGCAGAATAGCCGCGTCGCGCTCGCGTTCTCGTCCCGCACGGTTGTGATGGACAAGGGGCGCATTGTTTACGACGGCGAGTCATCGGCGCTCAGCGCCGATCCCGAGCGCCTGGCCGCGTTGATCGGCGTCGCGTAGGGTCATCGGCTGGTCGCCTCCAAGACGTCAGTTTCGAGCAGGCTGAACCACCGCAACGGGTATCACGCCCGCCTCGATCCGATGGAGTCTCATGACAGAAAACCCGTATCGGACGACGGCGGCACCCGCCTCGGGCGTGAGCCCGCGGCCCCACTCGCGGCGGGCGATCTCGTGGCCGAGCTCCGCACGGCGACGCTCGAAGTCGAAGCGAAGAAGGCCGATCGTACCGATCATTTCATCCGACGTAGACAGCTCTATCGCCCAGCGGATCGTGTATCGAGCCCTGTAGCGCTGCTCGAGCTGCTCGAGAGCCGTCTGCGCTTGGCTCAGTGTGGTCAAAGTCGGCATGTTGTGAAACCGCGCCACCTCGAGGTCACCGAGGATACCGAGGAGAGCCGTCGCATCCCGAGGGAGTGGTTCGCGCAGTCGGAGGCGTTCGGTGCGGAGCTCCGGAAAGCTGGCGCGCCACACGGCTTGAAGCGTCTCGCCGTCCATCGAGGCTAGACAGGCGCAGCGGTCGTCAGCACGTGCAGTATGGCACCTCGCGCGACGTCTCGGAGCCGATCGTTGTCGCGTGACGCTCGATCAGGTCGATGCGTCCGCGGGACGCTCGTCCTTTGCACGCTCGTGTCCCATGGCTACGACCGGCGAGTTTTGACCATGACCAGGCTCCCAGTCCTGACTTTGGGCCGACATTTCTCCGACTTTTTGCCGACTGTCGCCGATGGAGTTTCTGAAGTAACTCTCGACCCAATCCGCCGAATGCCGGCCTGAAAGCCGGGCTTCTGGGCGGACGTGCGGGTGAGGCGCTCAGGAGGGCCACATGAGTAACGTCTGGGCGAAGATCAAGCACGAGCTCCGTGAAGCGCTTCCTCCAGCCATCTTTTTCTGGGTCACTTTTCACATCGTGCTGCTGGACCGAGCGCTGATGCTCGAGGAGTACGGCCTGCGTCTCTCCTCGATGGCCAGCGCAACGGTCGGAGCGCTAATCGTAGCCAAGGTCGTGCTGGTGGCCGACATGCTGCCGATCATCAATTGCTTTCCAGAGAAGCCGCTGATCTACAACGTGGTGTGGAAGACGGGGATCTACGTGGTCGCATCCATGGTCTTGCACTACCTCGAGCATCTGCTGCCGCTGTGGTGGCGCCTGAAAGACCTGGCGGCCGCGAACGAGCTTCTGTGGAGCGAGATCGTATGGCCCCATTTCTGGGCAGTTCAGCTCTGGCTCCTCGTGTTGATCTTCATTTACTGCATCGCGCGCGAGCTGATCCGCGTGATCGGCCGCGATCAGGTCAAGAAGATCATGTTCGGTGTTCCCACTTCGTTGCCGACGAGGACCAAGGCTTGATCGCCTGGCGCGCCTGACCGAAGTGATCGACTCGAATCAAGCCCAAGCGGGGATCCTCGAGACGGGGGTCGCGGCGCGCAGTATGCCACACCGGGCATAGGACGAAGGTCCAGTCGACGGTGGCCGCCGCGGCAGCCACCCTCACTCGATGCGTTGGCTCAAGGAGCCGCTCCTCCACTTCGTCGTTGGCGGCGGCCTCCTGTTCGCCGCCTACGCGTGGCTCAATCCCGTTTTGCCGGATGCGCGCCCGGCGGCTCGTCAGGTTCGTGTCGGCGCGGGTGAGGTGCGCTGGCTCACGGAGACATGGGTGCGCCGGTGGCAGCGTGAGCCGACGGCCGACGAGCTCCGCGTTCTGGTCACGAATCTCTTGAAGGAAGAG
>DATEMW010000067.1:0-4849 GCA_035275385.1 Candidatus Methylomirabilota bacterium
CGATCGCCTGGATCGACGCCGCCGGCGCGCTCAAGGTCGGGCCCCGGAGCGCCGGCGCCGTGCCCGGCCCGGCCTGCTACGGCCTGGGCGGCGCCGAGCCCACCGTGAGCGACGCGAACCTGATCCTCGGCTATCTGAACCCCGAGCGGATCTACGGCGGCTCGATCCGGCTCGATCGCGCACGCGCCGAGCGGGCGCTCGAGCCGATCGAGCGCCGCTTCGGCCTCTCGCTCGTCGACGCGGCCCACGCGGTGATCGAGGTGGCCAACGCGAACATGCAGCGGGCGCTCCGGCTCGTCTCCGTGCAGCGCGGCTACGACCTGCGCGAATTCACCCTGATCGCCTACGGCGGCGCCGGGCCCGTCCACGCGGGAGCGCTCGCGCGCGAGGCCGGCATCGCGCGCATCGTCGTGCCGGCGCACTCCGGCGCGTTCTCGGCGCTCGGCTGCCTGGTCTCACCGTTGCGCTACGACGCGGTGCAGACCCACCGCATGCGCCTCGAGGCGTGGGACGAGAAGATCGTGGCCGATCGCCTGCGCGCGCTCGAGGCGCAGTGCCTGGGTCCGCTGCTCGACGAGGGCCACCCGGCCGAGCGCGTGCTGGTGAAACGAAGCGCCGACCTGCGCTACGCCGGCCAGAACTACGAGCTCGAGGTTGACGGGGTCGGCGTGCCGGATTCGCTCAGGTCGACGTTCGAGCGCCGCCACCAGCAGCTCTACGGCTACGCGACGGGTGAGAGCGTCGAGTGCGTCAACCTGCGCGTGTCGGCGCAACTGGTCGCCGATTCGCTCGCGCTGCCCGCCCCCCAGGCCTCGGGCGCAGCCCAACCGGTCGGCGAGCTGCGCGCGTACTTCCGCGGCGCCGGGACCGTCGCGATGCCGCGCTACGACCGTGGCTCGCTGTCGCCGGAGCATGCCGTGGCGGGCCCCGCGCTGGTCGAGGACGAGTGGTCGACGACGGTCGTCTATCCCGGCCAGCGCTGCCGCGCTGATCGCCTCGGCAATCTCGTGATCGAGGTCGCCGCGTGAGCCTCCATCCAGCGACGCTCGAGGTCGTCCGAAACGCCCTCTACGCGATCGCCGAGGAGATGAGCGTGATCGTCATGCGCTCGGCGCGCTCGCCGCTCCTCAAGGAAGCCGGCGATCTCTCATCGGCGCTGACCGACACCACCGGGCGCCTGATCGCGCAAGGGCGCGACATCCCGATCCATCTCGGCGTGATGGGCTTCACCGTCAAAGAATTCCTCAAGCGCGTGCCGAAGGAACAGCTGCGCGACGGCGACGTCTGGTTCCTGAATCTCCCCGAGGTCGGCGGCAATCACCTGCCCGACGTCAAGGCCGTGCGTCCGGTGTTCGTCGGCGGCCGGCTGGTCGCGTTCGCGATCAACCTGGCCCACTGGGCGGATATCGGCGGCGCGGTGCCCGGCAGCTACGTGCCGTGGGCGACCGAGTCGTATCAAGAGGGGCTCCGGATCGCGCCGCTGCGGCTCTTCTCGGCGGCGGGTCCCGAGCGCCACGCGATCGACTTCGTGCTCGCCAACCTGCGCGGACGCGAGGAGCGTGAGGGCGATATCTTCGCCCAGTTCGCCGCCAACGACGTGGCCGCGCGGCGGCTCCAGGAGCTCTACGCGCATCACGGCACCGAGACGATCGACGCCTGCTTCGAACGGCTGCACGACGAGTCGGAGACCCAGATGCGCGCGGCCATTCGCGCGTTGCCCGACGGCGTCTGGGAGGGCGAGGACTGGGTCGACGACGACGGCGTCGACGACAAACCGATTCGCATTCACGTGCGGATCGAGATCGCCGGGGACGAGGCGCGCTTCGACTTCACGGGCACCTCGCCCCAGGTGCGCGGCCCCGTGAACACGACGTACTACATCGCGTGCTCGGCCGTGTACTACGCGATGAAGGCGCTGGTGGCGCCGGACGTGCCGCCGAACGACGGCTGCTACCGGCCGCTGCACGTCCACGTGCCGCCGCGCACGGTGCTGAGCGCCGATCCCGATCGCCCCGTGGTCGGCGGCAATCACGAGACGTGTCAGCGCATCGTCGACGCGATCGTGAAGGCGCTGGCCCCCGCCCTGCCCGACCGCGTCTCAGCCGGCGGCCCGACGACGTCGGGCGTGCTGATCTTCGGCGCGCGCCAGCCCGACGGGCGCTGGACGATCCTCTACGAGGTCCACGGCGGCGGCGAGGGCGCGACGTCCGCGAAAGACGGGGCCTCCGCCGTGCGCGTGCACATGTCGAACGTCATGAACACGCCGACCGAGGTCATCGAGGGCGAGTACCCGATCATGGTCGAGGAGCACGCGCTGCGCCAGGGCTCCGGAGGCGACGGCGCCCACCGCGGCGGCCTCGGATTCCGCCGCGCCTATCGCGTGCTGGCGCCGGAGCTGACGCTCACGAGCATGCTCGACCGCCGCGTGGTGCCGCCCTACGGCCTCGCCGGCGGCAAGGACGCCGCGCCCTTCCGCATCACGTTGAATCCAGGGCGCGGCGAGCGCGTGATCCGCGGCAAGGAGACCGTGCGCCTAGCGGCCAACGACCTCGTCGTGATCGAGACGTGCGGAGGCGGCGGCTACGGCCCGCCGGCGGAGCGGTCGGCCGAGCTCCGCGCGCGCGACCGCGAGGAGGAAGACGGGTCATGAAGCTCGCTGATCGGATCGCGATCGTCACCGGTGCCGCCAAGGGCATGGGCCGCGATATCTGCCTCACGCTCGCTCGCGAGGGCGCGAACCTCGCGATCGCCGCACGCGAGGCGGGGCCACTGGAGGCACTCGGCGCGGAGATCGGCGCACTCGGCCGCAAGGTCATCGTCGTACCCACCGACGTCATCGACGAGCCGGCGGTCGAGCGGCTGGTCACGCGGACGCGCGACACGTTCGGCCGCATCGACATCCTCGTCAACGCCGCCGGCATCACGGGGCCGATCGAGACGCCGGTGTGGGAGATCAAGGCCGACGACTTCGATCAGGTGATCGCGGTGAACCTGCGCGGTACGTTCCTGCCGACCAAGCACGTGCTGCCGACCATGATCAAGCAGCGCTACGGCAAGATCGTGAACATCAGCGGCACGTCGGGGCTGCGCGGCTACAAGAACCGCGCGGCGTATTCGTCATCCAAGTGGGCGCTCCGCGGCTTCACACGCACGGTGGCGCTCGAGGCCGGCCCGCACAACATCAACGTCAACGCGCTGCATCCCGGCATCGTCGGCGGCGACCGCATGGACAAGCTTTGCCGCGAGAAGGCCAAGAAGCGCGGCTGGACGCCCGAGCAGGTCTACCAGGAATACGTCGACGAGATGGCGCTCAAGCGCGTGACGATCGCGCAGGACATCGCGAACGCCGTGCTGTTCCTCGTCTCGGACGATTCGTCGAACATGACCGGGCAGTCGGTCACGGTCGACGGCGGCTGGGACGTCTGACCCCAGGGAGAGCGAGACCGCCATGCTCGTCGGTCGCACATCGACTGGCCTCCTCCGCACGCTGACCGCCGCCGTCCTGCTGCTCGCCGCCTGCGACCAGAGCCCGCGGCCTGCGGCCGATCCCTACGACGTCAACAAGATGGACCTCAAACCGGCGCCGGCGAAGCTCAGCTCCGAGCGCCATCAAGGGGCGTTCGCCGAGGGCAACTCGCTCAGCCTGGGCCCCGAGCTCAAGCCGCTGGATCCGGCGCCGGTCAAGACGGTACGCCTGGACACCACGCACAAGATCATCACGATCGCGCCCGGCGTGAAGTTCAGCGCCTGGACCTTCGGCAACCAGGTGCCCGGCCCCACGATTCGCGCGCGCGTCGGCGACAAGATCAAGTTCAGCATGACCAACCGCAGCGACGAGCGTGTACCGGGAGTGCAGATCACGGCCGCGCCCATGATGCATTCGATGGACTTCCACGCCGCCATGGTCTCGCCGCAGGACAAGTATCGATCGATCGCGCCGGGGCAGACGATCGAGTTCGAGTTCACCGCGAACTATCCCGGGATCTTCATGTACCACTGCGGGACGCCGATGATCCTCGAGCACATCGCCTCGGGCATGTACGGCGCGGTGATCGTCGAGCCGCGCGGCGGCTATCCCACGAAGGTCGATCGCGAGTACGTGATCGTTCAGAGCGAGTTCTACGCCAAGCCCGATCCCGGCAAGCGCCGGGCGGAGGGCACGCCCCTCTATGTCCTGGACGGCGACCGGCTCAGAGCAGCTCAGCCGACCCATACCGTGTTCAACGGCCTGCACAACGGCATGGTGGACAAAGCCCTCGCCGCGAAGCCCGGCGAGCGCGTGCGCCTGCACGTGCTCAACGTCGGGCCCAGCAAGACCTCGAGCTTCCACGTGGTCGGCACGATCTTCGATCGCGTGTGGATCGAGGGCAATCCGGACAACCAGCTCCGCGGCATGCAGACGGTGCTGCTCGGCTCGTCCAACAGCGCGGCGGTCGAGTTCGTGATCCCGGAGGCGGGCTCCTACATCATGGTCGATCACCACTTCGCGAACGCCTCGCAGGGGGCGCTCGGGCTCATCTCCACCGAGGCCAAGCCCGAGTCCAAAGAGCTCGAGCATCACAACCTGCAGGCCTCGGCCGCGCCCAGTGATCCGGAGGCCGTGCAGGGCAAGCTCAACTTCGAGAGCAAGTGCCTGGCGTGCCACTCGATCGGTGAAGGCAAGAAGCTCGGACCCGACCTCGTCGGCGTCACGAAGCGGCGCACCGACGCCTGGCTGACGCGCTGGCTCCAGGCGCCGGAGAAGATGCTCGAGACCGACGCCGACGCAAAGGCCATGCTGAAGGAGTTCAACAACCTGCCGATGCCCAACCAGAGTCTCGGCGACGCGGAGATCAAGCAGTACATCAAG